>CAYLVL010000005.1:0-22419 GCA_964387135.1 uncultured Planctomycetota bacterium | reverse complement strand
TTTTATACGGCACGTCATCCGGAGACCTGCCGCTGATTGAAAGGTTCGAGATCGGCGGTCAGGACTCGGTAAGAGGAGCGAGAGAGACCGCACAGTCCGGCGACCAGGCCATCCTGTTCAACACCGAGTATCGCTTCCCGCTGGGCGGCAATCTCGGCGGCGCGTTGTTCTTTGACGCGGGCACCGCTGCTCTTCCCGGCGAGAGCCTCGACTTCGGCAACATGGTCTCGACCGTCGGCATCGGCGTGCGCTACAGAATCGCGTTCTTCGGAATCGCGCCCTTGAGGCTTGACTACGGCTACGACCTCGAAGAAAACGAGGGACAAATAGTCTTCGGCTTCGGCCATCTGTTCTAGCAGAAGCCCTGCCTGAGGCGGGCACATGAGAATCGCCATGGGAGTCAAGGACGCAAGAAGGCTGTTTGAACGAATCATCGGCAGACTGCTCATCGGCGTCCTCGTTCTCCTGTTTTCGCTCCTCGTTTCTTCCGCTGCGCAGGCCGACGACCTCATAGATGTCCACATCTCGGGCGATCCTCCCATACCCGAAGTAATCAACACCGAGCTTTGCGACATTTTCTCCGACACGCTGACGCATGTGCTCTTCGGGGGAGATGGGAGCATAGACCTCGCCGGTCTCGATCCTATCGAAATCGCGGAAGGAATCAGAACCGGAATCAACATCGTAATAGAGCCGAGAGGCTATACGGTCGCGCAATTGCACCTGGATACGGAAGCGGCGCCTGCCGTAGCCGAATTCCTAGTGCATCCTTCCGGATGGACCGAGGAGAATCGCGCCTCAGTGGAGAGCGTGGAAGTTGAGCTCGGCAGGGAGGGCCTTGACGAATTCTGGATTGAGAGGATGGGGGAACGCCTGGCGGCAAGAGAGGACGATCTTCGAGAAGTCTACGAGGAATATCTTGTCGGCCTGCCTGCGAACGCCGCCGATGAGAGCTGGGTGCTGGGTATTGTCATCCCGTGTCTGGAAGAAGCCGATCCCCTACCTGAGCTTTTTCCGGGATTTGCGGTGACCAGATCAGTCACGCTCGGCAGTACAGCGACGGTCACCATTTTGCTCGCGCCCGTGGAAGAGCTGATCGAGCTGGTCCGGCCGAGGATGTACTCGTTTACGCTCTATAACGTGATTCTGGATCGTTTGCGAGAGAGGCTGCTGGCCGAGGCCGATTTCATCGAGGGCATGCCGCGCGCCGAGATCGATGCGGCCAAGGATGAGATCGCCCATCGTCTTGAAGACGCGCTGGAGCGCGATCCGCTGATGGACCATCTGGACGCCTACGCGTCGATCACCATTCTCACGCTGGCGGACGAGCCGGTGGTCAGGATTGACACGATGGTCGAGAGCCTTGCCTACGATCTGTGGCTGGAGGCATTCGTTGATTTCGGTAATGAGTCGCGCGACTCAGCCGAGATCCAGAGTCGCTTCGGAGTTCTTCTCGCCAGGGGCATCGAGATCTTCGTGAACCTGAACTACTTCACGAACGACAGCACCCTCGAGACGGACATCGCTCTCGGACTCAGGCCCACCCGGGGCACATTCGCGGCGATCGGCTACGACACCGAGCGGGAGGCGGGCAAGTATTTTTTCGAGCAGCAGGTCAGTCCCGGACTGATTTTCAGGGGGGAGATTTTCGAGGACGACGCCTTCAATGAGTTCGGCGTGACATACCAGTTCCAGCAGTATCTTTCGGCGGGGATGTACACAAACGGTGACAACGAATACTGGGTGAGGGCGATATTCGCTCTCTGACCCGACTTGCCTGATACAAAGGCAGGGGAGACGAACATGAAGATGATTACCTTGAGACAAATCGGACCTTTTGTGATGGTTGGATTGCTCGTGGCACTGGGAATCGCCACGGGCATGATAATCGCGCCGGTGCGAGCGCAGTCGACCTACGCGTCGATCGGATACGTGGACGTCCAGGAAGCCCTGTCGGCTCATCCCGACCTCCAGGATGTGCTGACTCAGATCCAGCAGTATGAAGACGCCAAGCTTGAAGAGCTCGCGGAGTATGGGAGTCTCGAGGAGATGACCGAGGCGGAACGCGAGCAGTTCATGCAGGACATCTACCGGATTCAGGACGAGGTCGATGCCGAGCGTCAGCGGCTTACCGAGCCGCTGATACAGGATGTTATCGACGCCACGACTGCGATTGGACATGAATCGGGCATCGAGGTGATTCTGGAAGCGGGCGCGGTGATGTGGGGCGGATTGAACCTGACACCGCTTATCGTCGAGCAGCTTCAGGCGATGTGAGAAAAAGTGAAGCTTGGACGCTGGATACCACGATTGATTCTGTACGCGATCCTCCTCGCGGCGATTGTGGCTACCTGGGTTGCCGTGACCACCCTGGAAGCGCCGGACCCGCCGATGCCGGGCGATGAGCTCGAGGCGTTCAAGGCGGCGGTTTCCGAGGAGACACGGATAATTCTCGCGGATCGCGAGGCGGCCCTTGCGTCCGTCGAGACCCTGGGAGCACCCTCGTCCGAATCTCCGCCGTCAATGGGCCGACGTATCGACGGCACTACCGCTTTCGAAGACGCGAGGGATGAGGCGTCAAGGGCTGTCGTGGAACAGGTGGGCACAATGAGCACCCCGCCGATGTCCGGTGGACTGCCGGTGTCGCTCGAACTGGATGACGCTTTGAATGAGGCCGACAGGCTGTATGAATCAAGAAACGCGGAGGCGACTTCAATCCAGGAGACGGTATTCAGGGAGGCGATGGAATCCGAGTCCGATGACTACATCAGGCACCTCGGGTGCCTTGCCCTTGTCAGGACCGTCAATCGCGACATCATCAAGTACCGCCTGATGGAGAGCCTTCCCTTGCAGGAAATCAAGGCGGGCATCTACGAGACCGAGGTTCAGAACGCTCGTGCGGCACTGGAGGAGTCGCGGGCGACAGCCTCGGAGAGGATATCCGGGAGTCTGACGGAGCTTGACTGCCGGTACGGGGGGCTTCTGGACGGGATCGTCGGCGGCATCGCGACCCAGATCGACGAAGTGGAAATGGAGATGATCGAGCCTTCCCGCGGTCTGGCGATACTTGAGAGCCTCATTTCTCGACTTGGGGGCTTCTCTCCAGTCAGACTTCCGGGCGGCCTCGGGCTTTCGGGTGCAGGAATGCCGGTAACGGATCGAGTGGCATGGCTCGCTCGGGAGGGCGAGATGGGAGATGTGTTCTCGGACGTGACGGGCGGCTGATGTAATGGGTGTTGACACGCGCGAAATAACAGCTACTCTCGGTCGACTTGCCGATGTATGCGGCGGTCGGGTCGAAGGCGATCCCGATGTCATAATCAGGGGAGTCTGCTCGCTCGACGATCCTCGCGCGGATTACATCGCACTCGCCGTAACCCCGTCGCGCATCCATTGGAAGGACAGCTCCGAGATTCCGGCCGCGCTGATTGTCGCAAAGCCGGTCGATCAGCCGGTAAAGGGATTGCTGGTGCATGAGAATCCCCGTCTTGTCTTCTCCCGCGCTCTTGAGTACTTCCACCCCGACGAGCAGGTTGAAGGAGTCATCTGTCCGCAGGCGGTCGTTGCGGACGATGCGGAGATCGATCCGACCGCGAGTGTAGGCCCGTTCGCGGTGGTGGAGTCGGGCGCGAAGGTCGCCGCACGCGCGAGAATCGGCGCGGGATGTTACGTCGGCGGGAGAAGCTCCATTGGAGAAGACACCCGCCTCTATCCGAACGTGACGGTGCTGCACGATGTGACCATCGGCGCGAGATGCATAATCCATTCCGGAGTGGTGATCGGCAGCGACGGATTCGGCTACACGCCGACTCCCGAGGGGAACATCAAGGTTCCGCAGGTGGGCACGGTTGAAATCGGCGACGATGTCGAGATCGGCGCGAACACCTGCATCGATCGCGCGACTCTTGATGCGACCGTCATTCAGGCCGACGCGAAGATCGACAATCTCGTGCAGATCGCGCATAACGTCAGGATTGGAGAGCACGCAAGGATCGCGGCCCAGGCGGGCATGCCGGGACGCGTGATTATCGAGAAGAACGTGGTCGTGGCGGGTCAGGCGGGATTCCAGAACGGCATCACAGTGGGCGAGGGGAGTGTCGTCGGGGGACAGGCGGGAGTTACACGCCATGTGCCGCCGGGAAGCCGGGTCTCCGGCTATCCGGCGCGCGACCATCGCCAGGCCCTCCAGCTTCTGGCTGCCCAGAACCGTCTGCCGGAAATACTGGAGCGTTTGGAAAAGCTTGAACGCATGCTTGAGAAGCAGGCTGAGTCGGAATAGGACATGAGCATACACCCACGGACAGAGATAGACGCATCGGCGAAGATCGCCGACGACGCGGTTATCGGTCCCGGTGTCGTGATCGGCCCCGGCTGCGTCGTTCATTCCGGGGTTGAGATCGGCCCGAACGCCATTCTCGGTGTAAACGCCACCCTTCATGAAGGCGTGAGAGTCTATCCGGGAGCGGTAATCGGAACTGAGCCCCAGGACGCGAAGTACGACGGGTCGCCGACGGTCTGCGAGATAGGCCCGAGGACAATCGTACGCGAGTACTGCACCATCAACAGAGGTACGTCGGCCAGCGGGGCAACCATTATCGGCTCAGACTGCATGCTAATGTCATACACTCACGTCGCGCACGACTGCCGGCTCGGGAACCATGTTGTGTCCGCCAGCGGGCTCGCTCTTGGAGGGCACTGCGAGATCGCGGATCATGTGATTCTCGGGGGCAACACCGGCATTCATCAGTTCGTGAGAGTGGGCAAACTCGCGATGGTAGGCGGCGCCTCCGGAGTCCGGCAGGATTGCCCGCCGTTCATGATCACCGCCGGTGCTCCGCCCGCGGTGGTCTATGGAGTGAATTCCATCGGACTGAAGCGCTACGGGATGTCTCCCAGGACCCGCTCGATCATCAAGCAGGCCTACAGGCTCCTTTATCGCTCGGGTCTCAACACGAGGGAAGCTCTCAAGAGGATTGAAAGCGAGCTCGAGCGTATCCCCGAGATCGACTACCTGCTCGAATTCTACGCGACCAGCAAGAGGGGGGTCGCGAGGGGACATCAAGAGACCGGAGATTGGGACGATCAGGAAACAGGGGAGCGGATCAGAAGGACTGCACAGCTCGCGTAAGTGAGCTCGATGATAGAAAGATGAAGTACAGATTAAAGTACTCGATCAAGACCTAAGCCGCCGTCGCCCAACAAAGGGCTTGGAGAAGCGGCTTGAAGGACGAGATGATGCGAGTTGGAGTAATCGGCGTGGGTGTGATGGGGCGGAACCACGCTCGGATCCTGAGCGAAATGCCGGGAGTCGATCTCGTCGGTGTATGCGACACCGAGAGAAAAACAGCCGATGAGGTCGCGTCCCTGTACGGCACCATCCCCTACTACTACCCCGAGGAGCTTCTGGACCAGGGGCTGGACGCGGCGCATGTAGTGGTGCCCACTTTCATCCATCATGAGATCGCGGAAATGGCGATCGATCGCGGCTGCCATGTGCTGATCGAGAAACCCATCGCCGATACCGTCGAGCACGCCCAGGGTATCCTCCGGGTCGCTGCGCGAGCGGGTGTAAGGTTGATGGTCGGCCACATCGAGAGGTTCAATCCCGCGATTATCATGCTGAAGCAGTTGATCAACGACGGGCAGCTTGGCGAATTGCTGTCGGTCAGCACGTTGAGAGTCGCGCCTTACCCCAGACGCATCGTCGACACCGGAATTATCGTCGATCTCGGCTGCCACGACATCGACATCATGTCCTACCTCGCAGATTGCAGGATTCGAGAGGTGTTCTGCACCGCCTCCTCGACCGTGCACCACCTCGAGGACACGGCTAGCATCTCGCTGACCTTCGAAAAGAACGCCACCGGGCACATCGAGACATCCTGGCTTTCCAAGATAAAAGCACGGAAGCTCTTCGCGACCTTCCGGTCGGGCTTCGTGCTTGTCGATTTCATCGATCAGAGCCTTATCCTCTACGATGACGAGCGTGCGAGGGAGATACCGGTCAACAAAGCCGAGCCTCTCAGGGAGGAAATCGTCGAATTCCTGCGATGTGTAAGAGACGGCGACGAGCCTCATATCGGCGGAGAGGCGAGCGTGCACGCCCTGGGAGTGGCCCTGGCCGCGGTGACCTCGAGCCAGGTCCATCTGCCGCTTCTCATACGCGGAGAGGGAGCGATGGATTTCAGCCCGGAGCTTATTCACAACGGCACTTCTTCATAACCTCATTTTGAACGCGGTCGCATCAGCACCGCCGGGCGGTTCGACATGCCGGATTCCACCTTCAAACTTGTCAAGACCATCTTCCTAGCGGACCCGGATTTCATGCCGATCTTCCTCCAGCCGTGCGGGCCGGATCATGTGATCGCGGTTCAGACCTGGTGCGCTTTCCTGATCGACGTTGAGGCCGAATCGGCGAAGAGAATCGATTATCCCGCGTGGGCCTGGAACGTCAGCTCGGCCCACTCGTCCGAGCTTGAGCTTACTATCTACTTCGAGAGGCTTCGCGAGCTCAAGCGGTGCAGGATCGATCCGGCGACAGGCAAAATTGATCAGGGTGAGCTCATTCCCGAGAGCATTGTCCTTCCCGGACCGCAGCCCCCGCATCTCGTCACCGACGAGGCGATATGGTTCGCGCACGGCGGGAGAGCGCATACACTTGTTGCAGCAAGATACGACCGCACAACAGACCTCGTAGGGGATATCTCCCGCATATCGTCGACCGATTTCTTCCTCGTCGGACCCGATGGCACTGTTTACCTGCATCGATGGGATGTCGGACTGATACTCCCGCATCCCGTGGATCAGCCGGAGGTTGTTGTGAACTACAGGATGGTCGGTTGCAGCGAGCCGAGGGGAGCGGCATTCGATGATCGAGGCGTGCTGTGGATCATGGACGAGGACGGGCCCAGGCTGTTCGAGGCGAACATCAGCGAACGGTCCGTGAAGATTCACGAGATTGCCCGGCTTCACAAGGATGCCGTGGATCCCAGGGATCCCTCCCCTTACCCCTGGCATTCCTGTATATGGTGCAAGGGCCGTCTTGTTGTAGGCTGCTGCGATGCGGCAAGGGTCGACATCCTTCGGCCTTCTGAGCCGCGAGCGTCAGCGAGCGAATCGAATCCTTCCTGATGGACCCGCACGGCTCCGAAAACGACCTGCTGATCGTGTTGTCCGCCGGTGACCTGTCAGGCGACATGCATGCCGCCCATCTCGTGACCCGCCTGCGTGATGAATGGAACGCGAGGCACCCGAACGGCCCGGCGCTGAGGTTCGCGGCCGCCGGCTCCACGCATATGCAGCAGGCGGGCGTGGAGCTCTGGGAAGACTCCACTCTCTGGGGAGCGATGGGCGTCCTGGAGGGTCTGAAAGTCCTTCCGAAACTGATGGCGGCCAAGAACCGTCTGCTCCGTCGGATCAGGAAAGAGAAGCCGGCGCTATTCATTGCGGTCGATTATCGCTCGCTCAACATGTCCCTTCTGAAGGACATCAGGAAGCGTCCCGACGGATCGAAACAGCCCACAGCCTATTACATCGCACCTGTCCTCTGGTGGAAGCCCAGCAGTACGAGCGAAAGGCAGGCCATGGGGAAGGCGGTCGACGCCCTGAAGAAAATGCCGGGCGCAGCGGGAAAGGGTGTCAGGGACCGCTTCGAGGCGATGGCCGAGCTTGTCGACCTTGCGCTGGTTGCCTACCCGTTCAGCCTCGAAGCTTTCGAGCAGGCGGGCGTGAACTATCGCTACATCGGTCACCCGCTCGGACAGATCGCCCCGGAGAAAGCGAAAGAACGAAAGTACCTTAAGGAGCATGCGAAGAGCATCGAGGGACGAAGACTCGTCTGCATCGCTCCCGGTAGCCGGCTGCACGAGCTCAGGTACCATCTTCCTGTGCTCAGGGAGCTTGTGGAAAGGCTGACGAAGCGATACCCGAACCTCTGGCTGTACTGCCCCGTGCCTGGCCCGCGCCTCGAGAGGGCAATCAAGGAGGGATTCGGCTTCGTCGGGAAGAAGATTAATTTCGTGCCGGACGACTGCTACGATCTCATGTCCGAGAGCGATTTGATGATCGTCAAGTCGGGAACAAGCGTGCAGCTCGCGCTTCTGCTTGCGGTACCGGCGGTGACCTTCTACAAGATCGGCAGCGAGTGGCTTGTCAGGCTGGGACGCAAGCTGTTCTCCGAGATGCCTTTCTATGCGTTCCCGAACCTGCTCGCCGGAAGACAGGTCATCCCCGAATTCATTCAATCGAAGTTCACGCTACCGAATCTCTACGTGGCATGTACGGAGCTTCTGGACGATCCTGCGATCGCAGGACATATGCGCGCCGAGCTCGCGGAGCTTAGAAGAGCGACAATGAAGGATGATCCGATCGGGGAAGCCGCGAGGGAGTTGTGCGGATTGCTGGAGCGGGGAGGGGACCTCTAGTCTGTCGCGATTGGCGTGAGTTCGAAGAGCCCGGGAACGCCTGACGCAGTATCCACCTGCACCGCCGAGAAATCGTCACCCGCAAACATCCGGTAGTCGTCCGCCGCGTATAAACGCAATCCATCGTCGAGCGCCTTGAGGGCGAGGTCCCTGTTTCATGGAAACTGGACAGACAGTCGCGCAGGGATATGTCGGCGACAGCCCCGATTCCGCCTCGTGCGCATGATGGTTGCAGATCAAGATGAGAACTCCTTCATTGTGCCTGCTTTCTTCCAAGCAGCACTCTCGAGAGAATCCGTCTCCTGAGTATACCGAAATGGTAGGGCAGGGGGATTTCCTTGGGACAGAAATTGCGGCAGCCGAGCATTGCCTCGCAACCGAACACTCCCGATTCGGTGAATAGCTGCTCCGCCATCTCGTCGAGCTTCCGCTCGTCCCGGTTGTCGATAAGAAAGCGGTACGCCCGGTTCAGGCCTGCCGGACCGATGTAGTTCGGATTGTGATGCGCGGCGCCGCAAGCCTCGATGCAGATTCCGCACTCTATGCATCGCTCAGCCTCATAGACCGGGATCCTCTCGTCCTCGCTCTGGATATGCTCCAGCTTCTCGTTGAACGGTCTTGACGTGTGCATCCATGCTTCCAGCCTGCGGGTCATCTCCATGAACCATCGACCCTTGTCGGTCGCGACATCCTTGATGTGATCGAAGTACCTGAGCGGCTCGACCGTGACGAAATCCGGCAGGTCGGCCGTCTGTGTCTTGCACGCCAGCATCGGGCGACCGTTCACATTCACCGCGCAGCTTCCGCAGACGTTGGACCGGCAGCAGATGTCGTAGTACAGGCTCGGATCCTGCGTCTGCTGGATTTCCTCCATGGCGAGATAGACCGACAGGAACGGCCGATCCTTCACCTGGAACGAGTCGTAGTGCGGCTCGCTGCTCGGATCCTGGGGATCGTAGCGGAAAATCCGAAAAGTGAGTGTTCTGTCCTGATTCGCCATCGCTAATACTAGCCTTCTTCTTTTCTTTCAACTTCATCGCCGACGGGAGCAACCTGCTTGGTGACAGGCGGCGGTGTCTTTTCGCCGTAGCCCCGATCACCCGGCGGGAGATGCGTTATCACAACGTCCTCGTACTCCAGCCTCGGCAGGTAGCTGTCGGACTGCTTGTATGCAAGGGTTCGGTTGAGCCAGTGCACATCGTCCCGGGCCGGATAGTCCTCCCGGTAATGACCGCCACGGCTCTCCGTCCGCATCAGTGCTCCGTATGCGATGGTAAGGGCGATGTCGATCATGTGCGGTATTCGAACGGCCGTTTCCAGCTCAAGAGATCGGCCCCGAACCTTGTGCTTCAATCCTACCTTCTCAGCGCGCTCCCTGAGTTCGAGGAGCTTGTTGACGGCGTCCTGAAGCACCTCGCCGGTGCGGAAGATCCCGACCTGCTTGGTCATCAGCAGGGCCATCTCTTCATGCAGAGCGTGTGCGCTCTCCACCGGATCACGTGCGATCAGCGTCTCGATCTCTTCATTCTGCCGCCCAAGCTCGTCCCTGATGGCGGGGAGGTCGCCTGCTGTCGCGCTCCTACCGAGTGCGTCCTTTGCTCCGGTCGTTCCCGCGACATATCCCGCCGCCAGTGTTTCCAGCATGGAATTACCGCCGAGACGGTTGAACCCGTGCATGTCCCAGCAACTGCACTCTCCTGCCGAGTACAGACCTTCAAGGCCCTTCGCCCGACAATCGATATCGGTTCTCACGCCGCCCATCGTGTAATGCTGTACCGGCTTGACCGGCGCAAGCTCGGTGATGACATTGACATGGGCGAAATCACGGGCGATATCGTGCACGTCGCGGAGCCTGGTCATGATTTTCTCTGCGCCGAGATGGGTCAGATCGAGCCATAGATGAGGCCCGAATGGACCTTCCACACCCCTTCCGGCGCGAATCTCGCTCATCATCGATCGACTGACAACATCACGGCTGGCAAGGTTGCCTTTCTTCGCGGCGTAGTCCCACATGAACTCATGGAGATCGGCATTCCTCAGCACGCCGCCGTCGCCCCGACATCCCTCGGTAAGCAGAATCCATACCGGGTACATGCCGGTGGGATGGAACTGGACCGCCTCCATGTTGCCGAGGGGAACCATGCCCGTGTTGTATGCCAGCGCCTGACCGTCGCCCCGGCAGATCACCGCATTGGTGGACTCGCTGTAGAGCCGTCCGGCACCGCCGGTGGCGAGAATGGTGCTTCCGGCGTAGAACGCGATGAGGTCACCCGTGCGCAAATCCATCGCCACGCAGCCGATAACCCTCTCGCCGTTCAGGATCAGCGAAACGACCTGCATGCGCCAGTAGATGTCGATCCCCGCGCGCATGACCTCCTGGTCGATTGCGTAAAGCAGGGCATGACCGGTGAAATCGGCCGCGAAAGCCGCGCGCCATACGGTAGTGCCGCCGAAATTCCTCTGCGCTATCTTGCCGTCATCGGTCCGGCTGAACGGGGTGCCGAAGTACTCCATTTCGCGGATAATTCTCGGCGCCATCTTCGTCACTCGCTCGACAACATCCTGATCGGCGCCCCAGTCGCTGCCGCGTACCGTATCGTCGAAGTGCAGTCTCCAGTCGTCACCGGCGGAATGCTCGCCCATGTTGTCGAGCGAGCACTGGACTCCCCCCTGTGCCGCGTTGGAGTGGCTCTGACGCGGCTGCACGAGCGAGACCAAGGCCACTTTCGCGCCCTCGTGATGGGCGGCGACGGCGGCCCTTTCTCCCGAAAGGCCCGCACCGATGACAACAACGTCGTAGTCGAAAATCTGCATGATGCGCGTCCTCTACTCTTCACCCGATCCCGGAACATCCACCTCCGTTTCCTCTGCTTCATCGTCGACGTCCGCCGATTCAGGCTGTTTTTTTTCACCTGCGGTACCGACGAAAATAGGCAGATCATCGGCAGCCCTTGGGCCGTCCGCCCTTTCCAGCGCGCCGCTCTCATGCACCGATACCGTCCCGGCCGCCGGAGCCGTCTCGATCTGCGGCGCGGGAATGAACCGGGCGATACTCGCCGCGCCAAGCACGAAGAAGATGATAAACAGCAGTGCGACCACGCTGATCAGGATCGCTTCTTTGGCCCTGTCCGTCATGATTCCGAGCTTGAGAAGAACGGCGCGAAGCCCGTTGAACGAGTGAAACATCAGCGCCGCCATGAAGATCACGTACATGATGAAAACGGTGACCGACACTCTTTCGGCGCTCTGAACGGCTGTGGTTGTGGCGACCGTTCCATGCTGCACGATCAGGTGCCATACGGCGAACATGGCGATCGCGCTGCCTGTCGCGACCTGCATGTACCAGAACGTAGTGCCGTGATGCTTGAGAAGCCAGTTCTGCCTGACCGATACATCGATATCCCTGTACGGCTTGCTGGCGATCCGAATGCCGTTCGCTGCGTGAATGAGGAAAATCCCCACCAGCCCGATGACCATGAGAATATAAAACCAGTGCGGCAGGGTCTCATGCCACAAAGCCAGCATGCTTTCATAGGCTTCCTGACCCAGCAGAATCGTGGCGTTGTCGAGGGTGTGAACGACAACGTATACAACCAGCAACAGGCCCGTGAGAGCCTGAAGAGACCAAAGCCATACGGCCCAGGTTTTAAAGCGTCTCATTTCGACCTCAAAACCAGATTAATCGCTCCTGCATCGCAGAGCAACGGGCGGAGCGGCGAATGTGAATAATATCACAAGCGGGGTTCCGCTACAAAAAAAGCCGACAGAATGGCTTGCGCCCGCCTGTCCGGCCTTTTCCTCATTCTTCCAGATGCGGGACTTTTAGTCCTGGACGACTTCCTCGCCCGTGAACTGAAGGCTGAGGATCTTCCATCTGTCGCGCATCTTCAGGAACGTGAAGATATCCACACCTCTGCCGACCTTCGTCTCGTCCCTGTAGGTGTAGTCGCACACGGCGTAGGCTATGTTCCTGTAGACCTGTATCTCCCGGTCGGTCAATTCATCCGATATGTTCTCGTGGACATCAAAGGTGTTTTCCTGCGTAAGCCGCAGCCATTCATCGATCGCGTGCACTCTCTGACGCGTTCCTTCCTGGAAGTCGTAAGCCACAACCGCCTCGGCATAAAAAAGCTGCCTCAGCTCGTACAACTGCTCGTTGGAGTACGCTTCCTCGAAGTCATCCAGAAGCTGGTTCAAGTCCTCTACATCATCCGCCGGGGTTGGTGCGGGGGCATTGCCGGCATTGGCCACGAGAATGACAACTGATATCAGGATGAACGGCGCGAGAATCCAGAAGGCATAGGCGAATCGTGTCGCAAGGTCCCCCTGTCCTCGCCTGATGTCGGGTTGTTCCTTTTCCGGTGTGTTCTCGTCCATGCGGTGTTTCAGATTCATCTTCCTTTCTTGCTCATGCTTTCCAGCCTTTTGACGAGCCTGTCTTTTTTCCTCTCCAGTTTTTCGTTCTCCTCGGTGAGGAGGTTGATTTCCTCCTGCCTGGCCTGGCACTGCCACTCCAGTTCTGCGACCTTATTCTTCTGCTTGAGGTTCTCTTCCTGCAAATTTTTCTTTTCGGCTTCAAGTGCGTCTATGGTGTTCTGTATCCTGCCGAGCTTGAATTCAAGCTCGGTGGCGCGACCCTGTGACTGCTCGAGCCTCTCTATCTTCTTCCGGAGACTCTCGCTTTCCTTCCCAAGTTTCTCGTTCTCTTTCCTCAGATCCTTCGCTTCATTCTCCGCATCCTTGAGCGCGGTCTTGATTTCCTCAAGCTCACCTGCGCGCTGATCCGCCTTTTCCACGAGGGTTTGCCTGTCCGCCCTGAGCTTCTTGACCGTCTCGGCCGCTTCCTTCAGCCTGTCCTCGAGCTCGGGTATCCTCGTCTCTCCCGCTTCGAGCTCCTTGATCCTCTCTCTCAGTTCTTTCCTCTGAGCCTTGAGCTTGTCGATCTCGACATCGAGTTTCTCGATGCTCATCTTGCTCTTCTCAAGCTGTGACTCCAAGGCGGGAATCCGCTTCAGCCTCTCCTCGAGCTCCGCCAACCGGCTGATGCGCTCGGCTCGCTCCTTTTCCAGCACGGATTTCTCGTTCTCCAGTGCCTCGACATTCTGCCGCTCCTTGCCCAACTGGTCTTCGAGCTCGGGTATGCGCTTGAGGGCCGTCTCAAGCTCATCAATCTTTCCTTCAAGAGATTCCCTTTCCTGCCAAAGCGCCTCGCGCTCTTCCTTCAGCCCAATGATCGTCTCGTCTCTATCGCATATCTCGGCCTCAAGCTCGGGTATGCGCTCGTGCGCGGTTTCAAGCTCCTCGATGCGCTTCCCGCGATCCTCGTTCTCCTTTCTGAGGCTTTCCAGATCGTCGGCAAGTTTGCCGACCTGCTCCTCAAGCTTGTCTCTCTCGCCTCTCAGCTTGTCAAGAGCCTTTGCCCGATCCTTCAGGTGCGTTTCAAGCTCGGGCACCCGGCTCGCGACAGCCTCCAGTTCGGCGATCCGCTCCCCGCGCTCTTCGCTTTCCTTCGCGAGCTCATCCTTTTCGGTCCGGAGATTCTCGATGGTCTCCTGCAAGCTCTTCAATTGCGACTCAAGCTCGGATGCGCGCTCCTGGAAGCCTTCGAGCTTGACTATAACGTTTGTCTGATCCTCGGTCGTCTTCTCCAGTTCTTCTTTTTCGCCCCGAAGGCTGTCGATGGTCGCTCGATGCTCCTCCACCTCCTTCTCGAGTTCGGCCATCCGCGCCTGCCCCGCTTCAAGCTCGGCTATCTTTTCATCGCGGGACTTCTTCTCTTCCTCAAGCGCCGCCCTTGCATCTTCAAGATCACCGGCTCTCCTTCTCTCTGTTTCGAGGGCTTCTTCAAGCTCCCCGATGCGCTCCTGTACTTCCTCAAGCTCGGCGATTCTCCCTCCCCTGCTCTCCATCTCATCCTTCAGCTTGTCTCTCTGGGCTTCCAGCCTGGCATACTTCTTTCGCTCTTCCTCGAGGGACGATTCGAGCTCGTCGATCCGCTTCAGCTTCTCCTCAAGTTCCGCGATCCTGCCTGCATTCTCCTCGTTCTCTTTCGCGAGAGATTCTTTTTCGGCGGCAAGCTCCCGATATCGATTCTCCTCCTCGGACAGCTTCGCCTCAAGCTCCGGGATCCTCGCGGCTTCAGATTCCAGTTCCTCGATCCTGGAAGTGTGCTTTTCTATCTCCCCGGAAAGCTCCCTTTCGCGATTCTCAAGATCGGCAACCTTCTCCTTTTCCTCCACAAGCTGAGATTCCAGGTCGGACATGCCGCCCTTTTCAGCCTCGAGGGTCTCGATTCTGCCCGCCTTCTTCTCAAGCTCGAGCTGGAGTTTTTTCCGGGCCTTCTCCAGATCGGAAACCTTGTCCCGCTCCGCCTGTATCTCGGATTGGAGCTCGGACACCCGCTCCTGGACAGCCTCCAGCTTGATGATTATGTCCTTCTGCTCCTCGTTCTCGCTCTCAAGCCTCTCCTTTTCAGTTCTGAGTTTCTCAACCGCCTTCCGTTCATTCTTCAATTGAGACTCAAGCTCCTGCACCCGCTCGTCGGTCTCGATCGCGACAGTTTCCCCGTCGCCGCCTTCCGTTCTGAGCCTCTCATTCTCCTCCTCGAGAGCCTTTATCCTGGACTGAAGCCCGTGCATCCCGGACTCAAGCTCGGTGATGCGAACCTGGCCGGCCACAAGCTTGACGATCCTCGACTTGAGCGACTTGTTCTCTTCCTGGAGCGACTTGGCATCCTGGATGGCATCCTCAACCGAGCTGATCAGGTTGTCGACAACGCCGAGGGTGTAAAAGAACGAGCCTTTTTCGGGCGTGCTTTCGGGCGGCCCGACATCCGCGGATTCGTTGGGGAAACAGCGGTTATGCCTTCCCATCATGGCGGTTCATCCTCCCCTTGCCCCAAGCCGGTTCCTACCTCATCACGCATGCGCTCAAGAATGCAAACGCACCAGCGGAACCCGCCTCGACGGGTTGCAGCACCGCGAGAATGATGTGATGAAGCTCTACTCAGGAATCGGCTCGGCAGCCGGAGTCTGTTCGGGTTCGGTTGCAAACCAGGGTATAATGCTTTTCAATTCGTCAGCCAGCAGCTCAACTTCGGCGAGATTGGTCCAGCGAAGCAGGTTCTCCCTGATCACTTCGGTATTCGCCTCATCAAGACCGTGGATAAGCAGCAGGTGACGGGCGTAGGCAACCGGATCGTCGGGATCGTGCTCGTCACGCCCGGTAACATCAAGGAGGTGCCATCCGAACGCCGTAGGGAACGGCTCCCCGATCTCATCGACCGGATCGGTCATCGCATGCATTTCGAGAATCGCCGGGATGTTCCTCGTATCGTGGTGGATCTCGCCTATATTGCCGCCAGTTTCCTCGACTCTCTGCTCCTGGCTGTTCTCGACAATCAGGTACGCGAAATCCACTCCGGACGCCACCTGCTCGCGCACCTCGTTCAGCCTCTCTATGGCGGTATCCACGGTCGCAGGCCAGTGGGACAGGGCGGCGTATGTTTGTATGTACTCCTCGCAGGCCTCCTGCTTAAGCCTTGTCGCATCGGCTTCTTTCCAGGATGCAAGATACTCGTAAAGCCGACGTATGTCGGCAGCTTCGATGTCGAAACCGTTCACCCTGATTGCAGGTCCCGTAAAGCCTTCCAGAAACGGCTCTATCTCGGGTTCCTGCGCTTCTTCTTCCTCTTCCTGCGGGGGGTTGTACATCTCGTCGACAGCCTGTAGCTCTTCCTCGGACATGAACGAGCGCGTCTTGTGCCTGGACTGCACAAGGCATCCGGATGCGAAAAGAGCCAGAATCAGAATCGCAAAGACCGCGGTTCTGCTTAAGGGTATCAACAAAAACCTCCTGCCGTCGATAGGTGGTTCGTAGATAATACACCTCTGAAGGACATCCTGCAAGCGGCATCCCATCGCAGCAGGCAGAGGCTCCTTATTTCCCGAAATCCGGTTTCCTCGACTCCGACAGACTGACCCTGAGGCGGATACCCATGAGAGCAAACACCACCGCCAGTTTCTTGAGAACAGGAGTCTTTCTTCTCCTCTTGGAGGAAAAAGCGCTGAGGATTTTGCGCGACATATAGCGATCCCGGGCCAGGCGCACGAACACCTCTCGATTGGTCGCCGATCCATACACCGCACGCTCTATTTTTGTGAAGTATTTGAAGATCGGCAGGAATTCCGCATTGACGAGATCGGTATACCTTGACACTACAAGGTCCGGGCGCTCCGTCCCCAGTTTCGCGATCACATCGGCTGTGATTTCCCCCGAGCGCATCGCGTAGTAGATGCCCTCGCCACAGGCAGGCAGCACCAGACCCGCCGCGTCGCCCGCCAGCACCACCCTCTTGCGTCCATACCGAGGATATCGACCGGCGGGAATCAACGCTCCGTTCCTGGACAGAACTTCCCCGCCCTCGATGATGTCCGCGTGAAGCTCCTTCATCCTGTCGAGCAATTCGGGGAGACGATCCCGATTCGCCATCCTTGTGCCCACTCCGATCGAGACGCGCCCGGCCTTGGGGAAAATCCAGCCGTAGTAGTCGGGGCTGACCGCCGTCGAGTAGTTGAAGAGGCAGTTGTCGCCGAGGATGTCCCTGCGCGAATCGGAGAGGGCAATATGCTCCTGCATCGCTACCACGAGCGGCAGCCGCGAGCCTTTCACCATAAGCGCAATCCGGCTCCAGGCGCCGTCGGCCCCCACAAGGAAATCCGCCTCGGTCGTCCGCACATTTCCCTCCGGCCCCCTGTACTTGACCAGAAGCTGGGAGCCCTTCTCATCGTATCCCAGGACCCGACCCTCGACCAGAATCGCGCCCGAGTCCTCCGCCGTCCACCTGAGGTGACGGTCGAACTCGCGGCGATCGACGGTGGCTATGTACTCGCCTTTTGGGAAAGAGGCCTTGACACGCAGTCCCGACGGTGCCTGGAAGATCACGCCTGTCGCGCGATGCCTGATCAGGAGCTCGGGAATCCTGTAGCGCTCGAACAGAACGGAGGGGAGCCCCCCGGCACAGGGCTTTTCACCGGACGGCGAGGCTTCGATCAGAACCGCCCGGATGCCGTGACGTGCCAGCGTTCGCGCGCATGTCGCGCCTGCCGGTCCTCCTCCTGCAACGACTACTTGCATAGCTCTTGTCGGTAAGTCAATGGCCCGAGGCGTACACCGAAATCATCCTCCCGATCGGCCCCGGCGAGTTGACGTAGTATAGCACAGGCATTCACCCGGTGAACGGACAGGAACCCGAGCACTTCAACGAATCAATCGGTCTATTCGGGGGATGGGAAACTCCGGCCCCGGAGTGTCTGAAGAGGGCTGTCGGGGCTGAGAAGGAACGCCAGAAGCTTGCGGCCGAACTCCCCGGCCGAGTCGAGCGTTCGATGGATCTGCCGCTGGGCGAGAACGAGAAGCAGATAAGAGACGGCCCCTATGGCGACTCCCACCGCCGCAACCATCAGCGCGTGGGTCCAAAGCGCCTGCCCGCCTGTCGCTGCGGCCACGATCGGCGAGACAAACGCGAGAATCCCGAGCATCGGGGCGAAGATCGAGATCGCCCTGAGCGGATTGGTCCGGACCTGGCTGCGACGGCGCATGCTTTCGAGCGTGACCTTGTAGGCCACCCTGAGCTTCGGCGTGAATTTCGTCGCCTCGGTGAGGATGCTGGAAAGGATGGACGCGAGTGGTCCCGGCTCACCTTCGAGAAGGAGAATCGCACGCGGGAGGTCGCCGGAGCGCACCGATCCGAAAACCTGCTCGAAGAGGTTGCTCATCTCCTCCCTGAAATGGCTGCGGTCCCTGAACGCGCCGATCGCCGTCGCGGTCATCCAGGTGGATAACAGCGCGATCAGCAGGAAGTCTATGACAAGCCACACGCCCACAAGTTCGGATTCTACATGATTTTTACAGGGATGAAAATCGGGATTGTCATATAATCTATTTACGAGTTCTTGAGAAGGCTTCTGGCCAGCTTGTCAAGCGCTTTGCGATCGCCCCGGGCACCGAGCATGCGACAGATTTCCTCCACCCGATCCTCGCCGTCCACATACCTCGCGTTTGCATGCGTGCCCGCTTTTTTTGTGGACTTCTCGATCACCCAGTGACCGTCGGCCTGGCTCGCGATCTGTGGAAGATGGCTGACGATTATGAGTTGATGCGACCTGCCGAGCTCCCTCAGCTTCTCGCCCACCCGAAACGCGGTCTCGCCGCCGATCCCGGCCTCCGCCTCGTCGAACACCAGCACCGGCACCCTGTCGCGCTTCGCGAGCACTGTCTTGAGCGCCATAAGAAGCCTGGACAGCTCGCCGCCCGACGCCGCCTTCTTCAGCGGGGCCGGCTCCTGGGCGGGATTCGTCGCGATAAGAAGCTCCACCCGATCGTAACCGTCCGCGCGGTACATCTTCTCGTCGTCAGGATGGCTTTCCTGCTCCGCAGTGAATGTCGCGTTGGGCAGATCGAGATCGGTCAGATGGCCCTTGACTTCTCTTGAGATCTTTTTTGCGAGCCGCGATCTCGACTTCGACAGCCTGTCCGCCTCACCCAGATACTCGTCGCGCGCCCTGTCTCGCTTTTCGGCAAGCTCTTTCAATCGCTCGGTCGCAGTCTCGACCCTGTCAAGCTCAGCCGCCAGCCGGTTCCTCAGCTCGATCAATCCAGACTCGTCGCGCTTGTACTTGCGCTTGAGGCGATGCAGTGTCGCCAGACGCTCCTCGACCCACGCGCGACGCTCCGGATCGTCAACGATATTCTCGGCGCTGCGACGGAGTGTATCCGCCAGTTCCTCCACGAGAAAAACGGTCTCCCTCAGGCGAAACGCCTCGCCCTTCAATTCATCATCTGCGGATGCAAGCTTCTCGACCTCGTCGAGCGCCTGCTGAAGGTAGTCTCTCGCGCTTGGCGTCTCATCATCATCGCTCGCCAGCTTCTCCGCCGCCGTCAAAGCAGCCTCGATACGCTCCTTCGCGCTCTCGAGAAGCTCGACTTCCTTCGTGAGCTCGTTTTCCTCGCCCGGTTTCAAATCCGCCTTGTGCAATTCGGCATGCTGGAACTCGGCAAGCTCCCTGCGCTCCTCCGCTCGCGCGATCTCCGCTTTTTCCAACTCGTACGCTGATTTTGCTTCCTGCCAGTCGGAGAAGCGCTCGCGCACGGAGTTTACAAGTTGTTGATGCGCTTCGTCCCCGAGCGAGTCCAGCACTTCAAGGGCGGGACGATTTAGGATATCAGCGCGGGCGTTCTGACCGAGAAGATCGACAATGCGGTCACCCACCGACTGGAGCGTGCCGGTGGGTACGCGTCTGCCGTTGAGACGGCCCCGACTTCGACCGCCTTTTTCGATCGTCCGCTCAAGCACGATCTCAGTCTCGTCGTCCTCCAGCCAACCTTCATCTCTGAGGACGGAGATGACATCAGGACGGTCGGCAAGATCGAAAACCGCGCTCAAAACCGCTTTGCTCGCGCCTTTAGAGACTGCATCATCACCTGATCTCGCCCCAAGCGCGGCCATCAGTGCCTCAAGGCACTGGGTCTTGCCCGCGCCGGTCTCGCCGGTAAGAACCGTCATCCCCTGCCGGAATTCGAGATCGACATCCCTGAGGAGCTTGAAATCCTTTATGCCCAGCTCCCTCAACATTGGCAAACACCTTTATGGAATCCAGGGTGATTCCTTCAGCCTGTTGGACGGCGCCGCATCGGCCCAGCCGAGCTTGTCGCGGAGAACGTCTGAGAAAACCACGTCCTCGAACCTGACGAATCCCGCCGTCTTCTCCGACCGTCGCACGACCATCCTGCATGAATCGGCGCTCTGCTTGCCGCTTCTCACAGGGCAGTTGACCAGCTTCGCCACCTGCTGGCCGTCCGCAAGCGCGAACGCCACCTCGCCTTCCGTCTTGAGCCTCGGACGGATCACCAGCACGCTCGAATCGTCTACCACAAGGCTTCTCGCGCTGAACGAATGAGCGCTTACGGGCGTGATCTCCAGCGCCGCGACTGTCGGCGACAGGATCGACCCCCCTGCCGACAATGTGTAGCCGGTCGAGCCGGTAGGGGTCGAAATAATCAGCCCGTCCGCCTCGTAAGCGGCCAGAAACCGCCCGTTGAGTTCCACATCCAGCGCCATGAGTCCGCCGCCGGGAACCTGCCGATGCAGCACGATGTCGTTCAGCGCGACAAGAAGCGTCTCGTGTTCTCCCCAGCTCACGGTTCCTTCTATCATCGTGCGGGGCTCAACTTGGTAGTCACCCTTCGCCAGCCGCTCGACATGCTGCTCGATCTCGTTCACGCCTGACGTGGTGAGGAATCCAAGCTCGCCCACGTTGATTCCCCATACCGGGGTGTCGGAAGGGTATGCGGACCGCACCGCCGAAAGAAGCGTCCCGTCGCCGCCGATCGACGCGACCACCCGGCAGTCCTCGACGGTCGCGGGCTCCTGCTCGCCGGTAAGATCAATGATCTTGATGCCGTGAGCATCGGCCGCCGCCATCAGGCGCTCGTGCGCATCCTTCGCGTACTCGTACCGGGGATGCAGCTTCAGTCCGAGCTTGTTGACCGGAATCATTTTTTTCTTATCCATCGGCGTTGAGATGAATTTAGCATTTTTCCGCCCAAGCCGCCTAGTGCCGGGGATGATCGGGTGATGCGCCCTCCCTTACGGTCGGGTTTAATGATGCGCCCTCCCTTACGGTCGGGTTTAATGATGCGCCCTCCCTTACGGTCGGGCCTCTGCGTGCCGGTCAAGGAACATGCATAAGGGCGTTGTTGATTGTCAGGGTGATTTCGGTTTCGGGTAGGGGATCGATGCCGTTCTTCCAGAGGCCGAAGAACTCGCGGTTGCCTTCGCGACCGTGAATCGGGCTGGAGGTGAATCCGGCGAGGTTCGGATGGTGGGGGCTTGCGAAGATGTCAGGGGATGTGAAGGACTCCAGAACATCGCGCCAGACATTGGCATCACTCACAACGCCGCCGGGGGCTTTGCCTTTGCCCGCTTCGAACTGCGGCTTTATCAGCGCGAGAAGGACGCCGTGAGGTTTCATACGGGACGGCAGGTTGGGGAAGATGAGCTTCAGTGAGATGAAACTCACATCGATGACGATCCCGTCGAACGGCCCGGGGACCTGATCGGGAGCGAGTTTGCGTGCGTTGGCGTTCTCGACGACCGTCACGCGAGGGTCGGTTCTTATCGACCATGCGATCAGGCCTTTGCCCACGTCCAGCGCGATCACATGCGCCGCTCCTTTCTTGAGAAGGCAGTCTGTGAAACCGCCGGTCGATGCCCCGATGTCGAGTGCGTTCCAGCCGGTGGGGTCGATCTTGAAAGCATCGAGAGCGCCCTCAAGTTTGAGCCCGCCACGGGAGACATAGGGGCAATCAGGTTCAAGGACTTCGATGTCTGCATCGGGAATCACCCGTTCCCCGGCTTTGACACCGGAGCGACCGTCGACAATGACCTTGCCCTCCATGATGGCGGCCTGCGCGCGCGAGCGTGTGGGGTAGAATCCGCGCTCCACCAGGATTTGATCGAGCCGCTTTTTTTCTACAGGAGACATGCTTGAGCCCGGTGGAAAAAACGGGGACAGCCGCTTTACTGTGACAGCAAGAAGAATTCGCCGAAGCGATAGTGAACAACAAGCGACGTGAGGATCCCCAGGATCACGCCCGCCCAGACCTCGAACGGGTTATGCCCCAGCAGAGTCTTCAACTCGTTGATATCCCAGCGCTTGAAGAAGTCGGCGATACGCTGGCCCTTGAACGGTGCGGTTTTGGCGAGGTCCTCGATCAGGCTGTTGATGGCGCGCGCCTGCTCGCCCGCGTGACGTCGGATTCCGGTGGCGTCGTATGCAACAACGATCGCGAATGCGGTTGCCAGTGCGAACACGGGCTTGTCGAAACCCGCAACAAGGCCGACACTTGTCGCGCAGGCCACGACCGGCGTTGTGTGGGTCGACGGCATCCCGCCCGTGCCGAGGAACCTTTCCCAGTCGAATCGACGCGAGGTTAC
>CAYLVL010000004.1:22509-22860 GCA_964387135.1 uncultured Planctomycetota bacterium | reverse complement strand
GGAGAAGATCCGTACGCTGGTCGAGGACAAGGAGTCGGTGACGGTTGTCAAGGGGCTGTATCGCCCCGCGGAAGTGCTCGGGTTGATCGGGAGATGTGATCTTGTTGTGGGGATGCGGCTCCACTCGTTGATTTTCGCGGCGAACCAGGCGGTGCCGTTTGTGGCGATCAGTTACGATCCGAAGGTGGACGAGTTCACCGGGGAGTTCGGGATGAAGCCCGCGGCGCACACGCCGCTGGTGGGGCCGGAGATGCTGTTCGATGCGATCGCGGACACGTACGAGATGCGCGGCCGTATGCGAACGAAAATCACTGAGACGACAACAAGGCTCAGGGCAAGGGCGAAGGCGGG
>CAYLVL010000004.1:0-22499 GCA_964387135.1 uncultured Planctomycetota bacterium | reverse complement strand
ACGAAGCAATCGACCAATTACACCGGGCCGTTCAAGATCACCGAGACGACGACGAGGCTCAGGGCGAGAGCGAAGACAGGTTTCGACGCACTGGGGGAGCTGTTCGAGAGCCTGGAACTGAGGAAACTCGGAAGGCAGAGAGCCATCGCGAGGAAGCGCACAGGGAAAGCCAGAGGGTAGCTTCCCCGGTTCTGCCCGGCTATCATTAAACCTCATAATACTCAAGACGTGGACGGTCAACGATAATAAGAGGCCGGTACGCTGTCGCGGCCGTGTTGTTTTGGTATAATGGGATATAGCGTATTAAGGCAGCCGGCATGTGGGTTCATAGGTTTCTATGGAGCATACCGGCCGAATGGCCATTCGGGAAGCGCTCATCAGAGATCCCGCTTGTGTAGCGGGAAGGAGAGTTGAAGCAGGCGCGCATGAGTCCGGACGGTCATCGAGCGCCGAGGAAAACATTAGCGTTTCATTTTGCAGATCCTGCCCCTTGCGGTATACTTTTAGAAGCCGCTCGCAGGGGCTGCGAAGGTGGGATTCCGGCCTTCTTGGGGGCCGAAGAGGAACGAAATGAACAACAAGCCCCTCGACACGGAGTCCGTCAGCGAACAGGAACTCATCCAGCGATGCCTCGACGGGGACGATGACGCCTGGACCATCCTCTACGAGCGCTTCTACAACTACATCTTCCACCTAGTCAAGGGCAAGAACTACCGCTTCTCCTTCGAAGACACCGAGGACATAACGCATGAGGTTTTCATGGACCTCGTGAAAAGCCTCCCGAACTTCCAGAAGAAATCCGTTCTCAAGACCTACATCTACACGCTCACGCTGAACCGCGTGCGGCAGTATCACAGGCGCTTCCTGACCATCAAGCGCGGCGGGACGGTCGAGAAGATGAGCCTGGAGGATGTCGATATCGATGTGGGCGATCCGAGGATTCCGAATCCGGAGGATGTCGTGATCTATCAGGAGGAAGAGGAGAGAATTCATGACGGGCTGAGCCAGCTTCCGGAGCACCTGCGCGAGGTTATCGAGCTCAGGTACCAGAAGGGATTCAAGTACAGGGAGATCGCGCGGGAGCTAGGGATACCGGAAGGAAGTGTGGGAGCGCTGATCCAGAAGGCGCTTCTTGAATTGAAGGGACTAATGACCCCGGAGATGGCGTAGGGAAGCCCGAACAGAAACTCAAACAGCCACGGAACCGGGATAATCCCGTTTTTTTGCAGCGTCGGCATTTGCGGGGGACGAGGCATTGCCACGCTGCGCTACGAATGTGGCACACACAGCGCGAGTCCGCGAGCGATGTGTGTGCTCTTGGGAGTGCAGGCTTTCCAGTCTGCCATTCGATCCACATTAAAGCGGCAGACTGGAATGCACGCCCTGCATGAGATTGTCGACTTTTTCAACAGCCCCGACTCCGATCGGGAAGCTGTTCGGGATGATTAAGATGTATTGAATTTGGTGCGCGAAGTATGCTATATTGCGCGCGTCGGGCGGGATTTCGTGGGTGGGGTTAACCTCTTATCCGTGCAGGTTTCAAGCGGTTTTTCGTACGCCCACGGGAGTAACGACAAAGAGCCGTGGATGATACTAATATTGGTTCCACTGTGCAATCGAGTATGGTGAGGATCAGGAGAGAAATTCCCGAGTGGCAGCTCCTTTTCACAATCACTTGTGAAGGGTCCGGTGACGGGCTTCGAGCCGGACGAGTGACACATACGAAATGAACATCTCAGAGGGATTGTGCCGCGCGATACGCGAGGAAGGTCTGATCATTCGCCTGCTTGACGGCGATCTGTCGCCTACCGAAGAGCATGCGGTGCTCACGCATCTGCGCACCTGCCATGAATGCCTGGGGCTTACGGCGGACCTTCTGTACACGGACAGCAGGTTGCAGGAGCTGTTCGCGCGTCTGGAAGAGCGCAGGCAGCAGCAGAAGCCCAGGGAAAGCGGACGTTTCCTTCTCGAAGTCGACAAGCTCCCGATCGGCAAGAAAACCGACCGCGACCTCCTCGACGAAGAGGGGCGGTTGCTTATCGCATCCGGCACGGTTCTTACAGCCCCCATGATCGAAGCTCTCAAGCGGAGGGGCATCGAGAAGCTGGCCGTAGAGCCCACCGGGGAAGAGGAGCAGAAAGCGGTCGAGGCGGAGGCGGTACCCCGGGTGAGCGTCCAGCAGATCCAGAGCTTCCTCGAAACGGGCGCGGTGGAGCCGGTTGTGTCGGAGTTCGTGCGACGCAGGTGCAGCGAGGTACTTGCGGACAGCTTCAGGGAACTGGAGAGCGAGGGGCAGATCGATGTAGTCGGAGTGCATGAGACGGCGCAGCAGGTTACCGAGGAAGTTCTTAGCAGCCCGCAGGTCTCGCTGACCCTGGCAGATCTGATACTGATCGATCCGGGGCTGCACGCTCATTCGGTGAATGTGCTGATTATCTTCCTGCTGATCTCGAAGGCGATGGGGCATCCGGCACAGCTTATTCGGGATCACGCGACCGCGGCGCTGATGCACGATATCGGCCGGATCGTCCTGAGACGTGGAGCTGCGGCGAGCGGAATGCCTCTCAGCGAAGAGGACGAGCGCTCCGAGCATACCGAGGCGGGCTACTCCTACCTCTGGAACATGGGCGGCATCTCCGAGAGTGCTCTGAAGATGGTGATGAACCATCACGAGCGTTATGACGGTATGGGCTATCCGCGCGGCCTCAAGGGAACCAGGCTTTCCGACTGGGACCAGATTCTGATCATGGCCAATACGTACGAGAACCTTACATGGAACAAGCAGACCGGTCTTCGAGCCGGTTTCCACGAGGCGCTTTCATCAATAATTCAGGACGGATCGAGGATTGCAAGGAAGGGGATTGTGCGAGCGGTTATACAGGCTTTCGGGCACTATCCTCCCGGAAGCTGGGTAAAGATGAACACCGGCGATATCGCCCTCGTTACCAAGGCCCATCCGGGGAGCCCACTCAAGCCGCAGGTATCGGTTATGTATGACGCTGAAGGCAAGAGGCACACCCGTCCCCGATTCCTCGATCTCTCGCACTCACAGACCACCTACATCCTGGGGCCTGTGACGGTCGAGTGCACCGCGTGAGCTACACCCTCCGGATAAGTGACCAAGAACTGCACAAGCGACCCTGAGACCGGGGTCGCGATTTCTTTTCAGGACACTATGCTAAAATGGACCGCGCCATCAGAAGGGCACCCCGAAAGTCGATGACACGAGTCCATAAAACCACACTGATTGCTGTCCTTGCGCTGATCCCGCTTCTGATCGGGAACGGATGTACATCGTCCGCCGGCTCCCGGGAAGTCCCGGAGGAACCGTACATGTTGCCCGAAAGCCACCCCGACGATCTCAATCCCCTTAAGCGGGTTTTCCTTCAGGAACCGTTCCGTGATCTTTCGGGATCGATGGTGCAGCTCAGGTCTCTGGTGGGAACACCGATGGTGATCGTGATGTTCCCGAGCTTCAAGACGGAGGACGGCAGACGCAGCCTTCTGGGCATCGAGCGCATGCTGTCGATGTGGCCGGAGCGTTTCATCGCGATCTTCGTGCCCTACGAGGATGTCGAGACGGTCCGCACGGCGATTGTGGCGGAGCCCGGCGACATGATGTTCCTGTTTCGCGCGGACGAGACCGGGAATCCGGCGCTGGTGGACAAGTACGCCGACCTGTTCTGGGATGCCGAGCTTGTCGCAGCCGACTTCCCGCTCGATCCGCCGCAATGGCATAATGTCACACCCTTCTACTGGATTGTCGATAGCTCGGGGACGATCAGGGAGAAGCTGATTGATTACTCGAACGAGCGAGGGGTCCGCATGAGCGAGTTGGAGGAAGTGCTTGAAGCCCTGCTTGGTCCACCCCTTCCGCCCACTCCCGCGACACAGCCGCCTGAACGGGATACGTCGGTCTACGAAGAAGAGGAAATGAGCCCGGAAATCGGGGAGGAGTCGGGAGAATGAGCCTTCGTACCCCCGGCACCAAGGGCCCGAGGCTCATCGTGATCGGTCTCGACGGTGCAAGCTTCAATTACCTCGATCCAATCCTTGAGTCGGGCGACCTGCCGGGATTCAGGCGGTTTTTCGAGTCGGGCGTTCGTTCAGACTGCATCTCTACCATCCCGCCACTGACACCACCGGCATGGTCGACGATGCTCACCGGCGTCAATCCGGGCAAGCACGGGATATTTGACTTTCTCCAGCCCGATGAGTGCGGTTCGTTTCGTGTTGTTGACGCCCGCCATCGCAGGCGCAGGACATTTCTGGATCACGCTTCGGACAATGATATCCAGACAATCAGCCTGCTCGTTCCCTACACATTCCCTCCCGATCCCAATACGAAGGGGCTGGTGGTTTCCGGACTGGGGACCCCGTCGTCCGAGAGCGATTTCATCCGCCCCCACTCCTTCCGTGATTCCCTTCTCAGGGACTTCCCATTCCTGCGGGAGGTCGATCCGACAAAGGGACAATCGATAGAGACCCTTCATCAGAAGCTTCTGGAGCAGACGAGGAGCACCGTCGAGCTTTCCGGGTACGCGATGGAAAAGGTTGACGGCTGGGGACTTTGCTTCACAGTCTTTCAGGCCACCGATCTTGTTCCGCATTTCTACTCGAAGTACTTCGATCCGGAGCATCCGGACTTCGAAGCACCAAGTGTTGCACCGGAGGAATTCCGCGACGCCCTGGCCGCTATTTACCGGGCGATTGATCCGTATGTAGAGAGATGTCTTGACCTTGTCGAGAAGGTCGGCGGATGGTTGATCCTTGTGAGCGACCACGGATCCCAGCCGCTGATGGGCGCGATAGGGAAGGATGCATTCCTGGCGAGATGGCTCAAGGACGAGGGTCTGCTTGCGACTTCGGGCGAAAAAGGCAGAACGAAGCAGGCGGCTATGGCAGGGATCGGATCGCTCGCGAATCGGCTTCTCTATCTGGCCAAAAAGCACACTCCTCACGGGATCAGGGACGCGGTGAACAGGCTCCTCGGCAACCGCAAAGAGGAACTGGTCGGCAAATTGACAGCCATTCCGTTCATGGAGGATATTGTCTGGGAGAAAACGAAAGCCTTCTGCGCTCCAGGGGGATATGGTGTCGGGCTGTACATCAACCGGGAGGGCGATTTTCCCCATGGAAACGTGGCTCCGGGAGCGGAGTATCACAAACTAAGGGATGAGCTGAAAGAGAAACTTGAAGCGCTGGAGATTGCTGATGGTGTTCCGCTTTTCACCAGGATTCTTACGCGGGATGAGGCGTTGTGGGGACCGTTCACTCGGTACGCTCCCGATTTGCTGCTGATGTGGCGCGAGGATGCGAGATTGAAGGAAAATGGCTATCAACTGGTGGACGGACGCAGGCTCGATCCACCGGAAGAAAGGCCGGGAACCGAGCTTACCTGGTGCGGCACGCATCGAATGGAGGGCCTTTTCGCTGCGGCAGGAGAAGGAGTATCACCTGGAGCGAAGCTGACACGGGTACCGAACCTGTCGGATATCCTCCCGACAATCCATATGCTTGCCGGATTGCCGATTCCCGGTGATGTGGACGGCAAAATGATCGAGGATGCATTTGAGAGGGAGTTCATTGACTCTCACAGGCCGATCATCGGTCCACCGGAGGATGTATCTGTGGGGACGGGGGAACATCCGTCCGAGGACGATTCTGAGAAGATGATCGACCTGTTGCAGGGCATGGGTTACCTGCATTAGTCCAATGATCGGTCAAATTCGGTGTACGGCTGGAAACCCTCGCCGATATTAATACACTGGAGAAGAGCGATACGAAGGAGTTCCCGCCGACGATGGCGACCGAAAAAAGACACCCCCCTGTTGACGATCCCGATGAAGATACCGATCGCGCCGACGTGCGGCGTCGCGAGACAGGCAGCTTCATCCGCGGGATGATACTCGGATTCGGCCTTGCGGCGGCGGCAAGCGTGCTTCTCAACCTGTTCCAGGAGCAGCGTGCGGTCCGCAAGAAGTCAATGACCGCCGAGAGCAGGATAAGGCGCCAGGACGAGTCGGGCAGGGTGATCGGGGACCTCTCATACGTCATTGACGAATCCACGGCCGCGTTCAAGGACGCGGTACGGGCGCTGGACAGGACGTTCGAATCGGGAAAGCGCGCGCTGGACAGCGTACAGGACGTAATCGACAAGATCCGCGAGTGACAAGAATCCTGGGATGGTCAGAAGACCGTTCGGGCGTAACCAGGCCAATCTGAACGATGGTTCATCATTTTCCTTGACTCAAACGGAAGCTGCTTTTATAATGAATTCAGGCCGTATAATCTTATATCGCCTGTTATAGTGGTCAGCCTTGCATTTAATCACTGACTCACCGGACCGGTGGGAGGTTTTGGCATGTTTCAAAAACATAAGTTCTCTCCAGTGCTCACGATGAGCGTACTGGTTGTAGCATTGATTGCGCTGGGGTGTTCGGAAGGCAGTCCTGTACTGCCGCAGACCGGCACGACCGACATACAGCCCGGCTCGACCGGCCAGCCGGTCAGCCACCACCTGATGGGGGCATTCAACATCACGATGATGGATGTCGAAGACGAATACGGCAACCTGGTTGATGTCGAGTTCGATGTTGAGCCATTGAGAATCGGGCAGATACACGTCGACGTGACGGTTTTCACCAAGCCCCCGTATTGCGCCGGATCGGGCTGCATGCGAATAGTAGCCGACGGAGTGGAGCCCGGGCCTGTCTACACCACGATTATCGCGACGGTGTTCCTGACCAATCCGACGCGGGCTGTCAGCGGCTACGATGTCCGGGGGATCATTCAGCCCCCCGAAGGCGAGGTCGTGCTGGAGTACGCCGACGGGCTCACCGCTCTGTGGTCCGATGATGCTCCTGTTCCAGGCGATTTCTATCCCTACAAAGCGTTCGCAAAGGATGTCGAGATGAGGGAGTTCGGGCCGCAGACGGAGCAGGCTGCGGGTTACAGGTTCCGGAAGAAGAACTCATACAAGCTCGTCAACATGCTCTACAAGATCGATGTCAGTTTCCCGAGCAACGCCAACGAGCCGGTCGGCTGCTATGTCCCCCCGCTAACGGGCGGAATACATCCTGAAGGCTCGAATGCCTACATTCTTGCGGTGATTACGGACTGGCAGAACGATCTCGAGGAGGACGCGGTCACAATCACGCTCGATCCGATGTTCGGAGTCGGCTCGGCACAACAGATGGAGATGATCTCGTCCGATCCGGTCAACCACATCACGACCTGGCAGTACCATCTCACCTATGGCGCCGGATATCCCGAAGGCGACCGGACGATGCGGATCATCGCCCGCGATCCCGTCGAGGTTGATTTCCCGTACGCTTACGACTTCACGGTTCGGTGCACCTACGATGACGATCCTCCCGACTGGAAGAATCCCGATCAGAAGGGAATATACGATCATATCGCCGGACCTGATCTCCTTTACCTCTTCTTCCACGAGGCGGATGATACATCGCTGCCGCTTGAATACATCTTCCATGGAAGCGACTGGCCGGACGCCTTTACTGAAGACAATCAGCTGAGGGTGATTACATCGGACCAGTACGTGGGCTATACCGCTTTCGGTCCGATCGCCTCGCCGCCGAATGTGCTCAGATGGTTCGGGATCAACCTCAAGGATGCGCAGGGCAACTATGATATATACGAAGACATCATGGACTACTCGTGCACCCGCTACTCGGTCGAGGCGCGATGGAGCCTGCTGAAAGGTCAGAATCCCGGCAGGGACGGGATTTTCGGATCACCCACGATCGGGGATGTAAACGGCGATGGCATGGACGACATCGTTGTCGGCACGAAGGACTACCATGTCTATGTTTTTGAGGGTGATGGTACCGGGACGTTCGATACTACGCTTTGGGAGTACGAGACCGGCGCGGGTATAGAATGCACTCCTGCGCTTGCCGACCTGAACGGCGATAACAAGCTGGACGTGGTGTTCGCCAGCGACGATGTGAATGTCTACGCGATCAGCGGCGCAAGCACGGGCGGGGTCGGGCAGGAACTCTGGGTGTACGACGCGGGAGATCAATTCCTGATGCACAGCTCGCCCGCAATAGCGCAGTTCAACTCGGGCGCGTACGACGTGGTAATAGGAACCGGCGACGCGGGGCTGATCGCGCTCAACGGCGAGGACGGAAGCGAGATATGGACCTTCCCATGCGGGGGGATCGCGGGTACGCCTGCGGTGGCGGACGTGAATGGCGATGATGTCGCGGATGTTTGCGTCGGCTCCTACGATACCTGGATCTACATGGTAGATGGGGCTTCGGGCGGCGAGATCTGGAGCTACTACATGGGACCGGGTTTCTACAACGTGGACTGCCCGCCCGTCCTCGTGAACGTCAACGCAGATCCCGCCCCGGACTGCATCATCGGCGCGCGTGATAATGTTGGCGAGACCACCGGCGTGGTATTGGCCCTGGACGGCAGAACAGGCGACGAAATCTGGACCCAGGGCGAAATCTGGGGCAATCCCAGGAGACAGGTGGCTCCGGTCAGGATAAATGATGACGACATTTTCGATTTCATCGTGACAGCCTGGCAGACAGAGAACTTCTCTGTGTATGCTCTCGACGGCGCTACCGGCGCATTCATCTACAAGAAGATCTTCGATCCCACCATTGATCCCACTGAGCCTTTCAACTACACCGCTCCGGTAATTGGCGATTTCACCGGCGACGGCCATCTCAACGCGATCTACGGTCGCGAAGACGGATACTGCGACCTTATCTGCATCGCCGATCTCGACCTTCCCGGTGAAGAGTGGAGAGCCCTGAGGTTCATGCAGGTCTCCAGCGGCACCAAGAAGGAGATAAACGGAACGCCTGCTGTTGGCGATGTGGACAACGATGGCGAGTGGGAACTGGTCGCGGCCAATAATCGCGGCTGGGTTTACGTGCTCGATCTGCACGCGCCGGTCCCGGAGGACATCAGCCTTAGGGGCTGGACACAGCATGCAGGAAATCGATGGCATACCGGCACGCCGGAGTTCGAGCCCCCGGACGGATAGGCACGTGTATAGGGAGTGTTCTTGAGAATAATAAGCGCGACCATGACGGTCGCGTTTTTCATGGAAACCGGCGACACCTTTTCACCTGGAAGGCAAAGAAGGTGTCCCCGTTTTCGCTTTCCCGTCTCTTCTCAGTATTCAATTCCCTTCGATCCGCTTGGCTTGTCTTGCGGACTATTGCCTCTGTGTAGATCGCATTAAGGCGCGAGAGAAAATATCGGGAGCGAACGTCCGTTCACATCGTGCCGACCGTTCAGCGCGTTTTTGCACTGCTCCATACTAATAATGCAACCGACTGCGCCAGTGCCGAGCGAGCTGTTCGCCTGCTCCGGACCGGCGCAAATATCGTCTATGGGGTGGATCAGCAGTGAACAATTCCAGCCGATCCGTACTGAGAACGCTGACAGGATTCATGCTTTGCGTTTCCTGTGTGTTGATCATGGCCGTTGCGTGTTCCGGCAGCGGCGATCCGACCGGAGCGCTTGCCGACGTGCAGGAAGACAGGCTCAACGTCAGCCCCGGAAGCTCCCTGGGATCCGATCGAATCATCTGGGGCGGCTACATCCTCGGCTTCCATCTCGATGAAAACACCGCGGAAGTGATCCCATGGGATCGCAGCTCCGATGTGCACGTGGATGTCACATCGATGATAGTCAAGCCGGCATGCGACAACTGCCTCAGGCTCGACAACTTCTCGTTCGACAAGTCAGCCGGGGTGATCGACTGCGATCCGGTGCTGGTGAACCCGACGGTTGCAGGCGGCTATGATGTCCGAGCCGTTCTTCTTCTGGACGAGTGGAACACGGGACGAAGGCTGGAATCCGAGGTCGGTCTGACCGATTTCTGGTCCGGCGATCCTTACCATCCCGATCCCTATATACTGTTCGCAACAGAAAAGGAAGACAGGTATTTCGGTCCTGGTGAAGAGCACAGCGCTCATGTGACGCTGTCAATCCCGATGCCCCTGGATTTCCCGTCCGACCTTTACGTGCCGTTTATTGTCGATGCTTCCTACCCGGATCATCCTCTGGAGCCCGTGGAAATCACCAACATAAGCGTTGAGGGCACCGTTCATCCGACCGGCTACACTCTTGCGGTGGAGGTGGATCTGCTCGACTGGCAGGGCGACGCCAAGGGGGTGTATCTCGACTGCACGCCTTTGAATCCGCTTGCCGGACTTCAGGAGTTCGAGCCATTAGGCGAGGGCACAACGCGGAACGGCATGACGCCATATCAATTGAATCTTCAGTTCGACGCCACCAGTCCGGGCGCATGGCTGCCGCTCGAGGAAGGCGAGTTCGAGTTGCCGATCGTTGCGCTCGACACTCTGACCACCGCCAAGATTTATCAGCGCGTCAGTGTGGAAGTGACCTTAGACACCGAGCCTCCGCAGTGGACAGGTGGCGTGGGAATCGATGAGGTCTGGTGGGGAGGACGTCGCTCGATTATCAGTTTCTTCCATGCCACCGATCCCAGCGGACCGGTCCTGTATAACGTTTATTGCACGACGAATATCCCCCTGATTCCCCCGAGCAAGGAAGTAGTTACCGGATGGTCTCATTATGGGATCGAAACCGTCAGCGGGGCGGAATACACATTCATCGTTACGGCCGAGGACCAGGCGGGTAATGAGGACGACAACACCAATGAGCTTGTAGGATCGAGCAAGGCGATGACGGAGGTGTGGGAGCAGATTTTCACCGCCGACCTGGAGTCGTCGCCGACCGTGAAGGATATCAATGACGACACGATCAAGGACGTGATCTTCGGCTGCGACAACGGCAGGGTCTACTGCCTCGCAGGATCGACAGGCGATGTACAGTGGGAGTTCCAGACGGGAGGGATGATCAAGAGCACCGCAGCGATCAGGGACGTGAGCGGCGACGGTGTGGCGGATGTCGTGATCGGGTCAAACGACACGTTCATCTACGCGCTTAATCTTCTCATGGGTTCGCCCTACCCAATCATGAGCTTCGAGACCGGCAACCTGGTCGAGTCTTCACCGGTTTGCGCCGATCAGACGGGCGACGGAATAGCGGAAGTCGTCGTCGGCTCGTTCGACAACAATCTGTACGCATTCGAAGGGGGAACCGGCGACCTGCTGGTGAGTTACGACACCGGGACCCCGGTGAAGTCCACCCCGTCACTCGAGGATTTCGATGGCGACGGGCATCTCGACGCCCTGGTGGCATCAGGCGGAGTTGTCAGCGCGATCAACGGAATCACCGGTGCCGAGATATGGAGCTGGGACTTCGAAACCGGATTCTCAATCGGATCGCCCGCGATCGGTGATCTCAACAATGACGGGACCGGCGACGCGATTGTCGGCAGCAGCGACGGCGTGTATGCGTTCGATGTCGCGAACAAAGACCTCCTCTGGATGAATGAGGACCTCGACGGCAACTTCGATTCGTCCCCTGCGCTTGGCGATATCAACAACGACGGCACACCGGATGTAGTGATCTCTTCGCGCTTCCTGAACGTCTTCGTGCTTGACGGCGCTGACGGCTCACTGCTGTGGCAAAGCGAGGATCAGATCTGCATGCCGACCGATCCGGTGCTCGGCGATGTGAACGACGACGGGATCATTGATGTCGTGGTGGGATCGGCTGATTTCCACCTGCGAGTTCTCAACGGTGTGGACGGTCTTACCCTGTACAAATGGGAGACTATGGAGTTTGGGGCCGTCACGACTGTCCCGTTGATTGGGGATGCCAACAACGACGGCAACGTGGATATCATCTTCGGCACGGAGAGTCACCGGATGTTCGCGGTGACTACCGGGCATCCGGTGCCTATCGATCCGGACCTTCTCCCGTGGCCGAAATTCATGCGAACGAGATCGAATACCGGTAACCTTGATCATCCGTTGTATTAAGTAACAGCAAGCTGGAATTGACGCCCGGAGCACGCCTCCGGGCGCTTTTTTTATGTTCCAGGCACAGCCTTCGCTGCATCGGACATTACGCTATAATCACCGTCGAATGGAGCAACTCAAGTCCAATGCGGAAATCAAGGCGGAAGCGGCTCGATGGGTACTGGACGCTGCTACAACGCTTGAATCAGACAAGTCGCGCAAACTCATCATTGTCAGCGGGTTCCTGGAACCCTGGACTCTTGCTGTCACCATCTCGGAAGCGATATCCCGGCAGCTTCGATGGCGAGAGGTCGCGCCGAATCCGTCGCCGCGGCTGCGCTGCCTTCAATTCGCTCACCACCAAAACCTGCTCGAATGGCCTTCTGCTGATCCCGCGATGATACGTGTCCGTCCGGACAACCTGTTCGATCCACCTCCGCGCGCGCAGATGATCGAGTCAGTCAGCCCTCATTTGGGCAACGAGGCATCCGTCGGGGACGTGGTGAAGATCGAAGGCGGATGGGCGGTGGCGGCTATTCGTATCGACGATCTTCCGGAGAAGATCCCGGGATTTACGCTGCGCAGGTTGACGGATGATGAGATCAGCGAGCTTCCACCTGCCACCCAGACGGGATTGAAGACAGTTTCCGTGTCGTCGCCGAGGATCGATGCGGTCTCAGCGAAGGTGTTGAAACCGAGTCGCGAGCAGATCAAGAAGCATATCGATTCAGGTGGTGTGCTGCTGAATCATGAACCCGCGAAGAAACCCGGAATCGAGCTTTCTCCGGACGATGTGGTCGCTGTTCGAGGCGGGGGAAGGTTTCGTTTCATTGAGACCGACACGATGACCAAGAAGGGCCGGTTCAAGGTGATCGTGGAGGTCCTTAGCGGTCCGTAGAGCGAGCTCCCATTTCCATGCGAACTGGCGCTTTTGCAGTGACCGCAGCATCGCGTTTGCCCACCGGTGAATCGCGTTGATCCCGTATAGGCAACTTATCGACGAGAATCAACCCGCGGTTGGAATAATCCTTGGGGCGCTCCTATAATGCTGAACGCAGGTGCACGGGGACATAGGCGCGATACCCGGATTGATGGAGCTTGCAGCCGATTTCTGCCAGACTAAACATGCGTTGGGTGAAACTATGACTCTATTCGACGACAGACCCGTTGCGTCAATTGCCGCCGACGACGCCCTTCCCCTCGCCGCGAGACTCAGACCGAAGTCCGTCGGCGAAATCGTGGGGCAAAAGCATCTTCTGAGCGAGGATGGAGCGATCGCCCGGATGGTCAGAACCGGGCAGCTTCACTCGTTCATACTCTGGGGACCTCCCGGGTGCGGCAAGACCACGATCGCGCGAGCGCTGGCGCACGAACTGGATGTCAACTTTCGCGAATTCTCGGCTGTGACAAGCACAGTGAAGGATGTCCGGCAGGTGGTGAAGGAGGCGAAGTTCGAGAGGCAGATGTCGGGACGTCAGACGATCCTGTTCGTGGACGAGCTTCACCGGTTCAATAAGCTCCAGCAGGACGCGTTCCTGCCTCACATCGAGGACGGAACAATCATTCTCATTGGTGCGACGACCGAGAATCCGTACTTCACCATCAATTCCGCTCTCAGGAGCCGTCTGACAGTCTATAAATTGGAGCCGTTGTCGGTGGACGACCTGGCGATTCTTGCGGATCGGGTGCTCGACTATTTCAATGAAGGCCGCGGAGAGGAGGAAAGGCCATACTCTCTTCCGGAAGAGGTCGGGAATCGTCTGCTGATGCTGTCGGGGGGCGACGCACGGACGCTTATGGGCACGCTGGAGGTGGCAAAGACGCTTCTTGATGAAAAGACGGGCGGAAAAGGGGATGAGTTTTCCAATGAGGTGATAGAAAACGCTTTGCAGGCGGCGTACCGTGTCTACGATCGTACCGGCGATGCGCATTACGACACGATCTCAGCGTACATCAAGAGCATGCGCGGGAGCGATCCGGACGCGGCGATCTATTATCTTGCCAGGATGCTGGCGAGCGGTGAGGATCCGAAATTCATCGCGCGAAGGCTTGTGATACAGGCGGCCGAGGATGTGGGGAACGCCAATCCGATGGCGCTGGTGGTCGCGAACGCGGCAAGGGAAGCGGTCGAGTTCGTGGGGATGCCCGAGGCGCAGATTCCACTCGCTCAGGCGACGATCTATGTCGCAACGAGCCCGAAATCCAACGCGAGCGTGATGGCCATCGGGGCAGCGATGAAAGATGTCGAGCAGGGACGGAACTACCCGCCCCCGCTTCATCTAAGGAACGCGCCGGTTCCCGAGATGAAGACTGCTCACGGGCATTCGGAGGGCTACAAGTACGCACACTCGTTCCCGGGAGGAGTAGCGGACATGCAGTACTTGCCCGACGAGATGATCGGGACGGAGTATTATCATCCCGCACCGAGGGGCAAGGAGAAGGCAATCGGCGAATGGCTCGATAGATTCTGTGCGGCAAGGTTGGGGAAAGCGGAAAAGGAAGATGGTGAGGAAAATCACGCGCAAGACGAATAGCACAGCATACACACCCCCCCAGAGGATCTTGGCAGGCCCACATCTGCGATGTGGGCCTGCCAAATTGTCGCTGGGAATCACTTGGATGCGCTTCTCCCCGACTCGTCTTCTTCCTCCCTAATCAGGACAGCACCAAACATAAGGAGCATGAAGTAGATGCCGCACAGCAGGGGAAGCCAGTCGCCCCAGCGTGTATACAAGGTCTTCCCGGTCCTGAGACCGACCAGCACGGTGAACGCGTCCGCCTCGAACAGCCTCGTTTCCGCTACCACATGCCCCAGCGGATCGATGACACTCGATACACCCGTTGTGGCTGCCCGACAGAACCAGATCCCATTTTCGACAGCCCTGAAGATATCGAATCGCGCGTGCTGGAAACTCGCCTTGGTTCGACCGAACCAACTCGTGTTCGAGCCAAGCACCAGTATCTCTGCACCGTTGTTGACAACGTTTCTGGCGATCTGCGGGAACACGCTCTCGTAGCACACGACCGCGCCGATCTCCCCTGCCCTCGTGCTCACTACACGGAATCCGTTTCCCGGCGAGACATCCTGCGCGCCCCATGGATAGTCCGGGAACCAGTCGGTGATGAGTTCCTTCAGCGGGATAACCTCCCCGAACGGCACGAGATGGATCTTGGCGTAGAACGGCGTGACCGATCCGTCCGGCTCGAAATCCACCATGGAGTTGTAGTTCAAATACTCATCCCGAACGCGCCAGTGATTTCGGATGTCGATCGGCTGTGCATCCGGGGCCTCCCACGCTATGCAGCCGACAATGAAAGTGGCGTCGTACGTGTTCGCAAGCTGCCTGATCCGGTTCATGGTGAGCTGATCGGTGATCGCGTTCGGGACGGCAGTCTCGGGCCAGATTACAAGACGTGCGGAAGCCTCCGATTCCGTCGACTCCGCCATCGTCGGGGCCGCAAGCTCATCGATTGTAAGCTCTGTGTAGGCATCAATTGAGCTGCGATTGAACTCCCGTGTCCATCTGACGTTCGTGGCTCGGTCCCACTGCACGATTGTGACCGGGATGTGAGGGTCCGTCACTCCCTGGGCGATTCTCACTGCGCCGTAAAGCCCGACCAGCGCAATCAGAGTTATCGGGGCTATCCCGACCGTAAGCACGCGCGGTTTGAATCCTCCCGCAATCAGGTGCGCGAGCGCTTCGTTCACATGCACCACAAGCCAGGTTACGCCCCAGCATCCGGTGATGGCCGCGACCTGGATCAGGGGGAGGTTTCCGCTCTGGGTGTGACAGAGAATCGGCCATGGGAATCCGAGGAAGCCGATCGACTGCTTGTACTCCAGGAGAAGGATCAATGTCGGAAGGACGGTCGCGAAGAAGTGGCTGCGATAGCGCCTCATAATCCAGAACGCGATCACGAACACCGTTGCGTAGCTGACCGAGTTCACGAATGCGAGCGCGAGACGCCAGTGAAGCCCATACACATCAATCCATTGAAGCGAGTAGAAGAGATACAGATAGAATGTGACGAAACCCGTAAGGAAGATCGCCCAGTATGATCGGATCCACATTCTGAGAAGGATGGGGACAAGAGCGATAAACGCCGTGGGCCAGAATCGAGGGTCCTCGATCGGCAGCACGAGCAGCGTGGCGGAGAGAAGCACAACGACGATGTCAATGGCGATACCAACAACAGGTGAACTGCTTCTCGTTGATACTTCGCTATTGCTACCACCTTGCATCATTCCATGTGTTCAGTGCGGCGATGCGCGGTCAGTCCTCCATCATGGGGATCTTTATGCCATGTTTCTTCGCGTTCTCCATTGCTTTCTCGTAGCCCGCATCGACATGACGCATAATGCCGGTTCCGGGATCATTCGTAAGCACCCTCGACAGCCTTGCGTCAGCCGCCTCGGTGCCGTCACAGCAGATGACCATACCGGCGTGAATGGAGTAGCCGATTCCGACACCGCCGCCGTGATGCACGCTGACCCACGTGGCACCGGAGACCGCGTTCAGAAGCGCATTGAGAATCGGCCAGTCCGCGACCGCATCGGTGCCGTCCTTCATGCCCTCGGTCTCACGATTCGGGCTGGCTACCGACCCGGCGTCCAGGTGATCCCTGCCGATAACCACGGGCGCTTTCAGCTTTCCGGTCTTCACAAGCTCGTTGAATCTCAGTCCGGCCTTCTCACGATCGCCCATGCCGAGCCAGCAGATTCTCGTCGGCAAGCCCTGAAACGCGACCTGCTTCTCGGCCATGTCGATCCATCGCATGAGCGCCTTGTCCTCGGGGAAAAGCTCCCTGATCGCGTCGTCGGTCGCGAGGATATCGGCAGGATCGCCCGACAGCGCCGCCCATCGGAACGGACCCTTGCCCTCGCAGAAAAGCGGACGGATGAACGCGGGCACGAATCCCGGGTAGTCGAAGGCATTGTTGACACCGGCCTGTATCGCCTGTCCGCGAAGGTTATTCCCGTAATCGAAACACACACTCCCGGCTTTCTGGAGATCGAGAATCGCCGTGCAGTGCTCGGCCATCGAGCGCATGGCTTCCCGGGTGTACCTGTCCGGGTCCTTCTTTCGAAGCTCCAGGGCTTCCTCGTAGGTCATCCCGTTGGGAACGTAGCCGTTGAGAGCGTCATGAGCTGATGTCTGGTCCGTGACGACATCCGGCACAATGCCTCGACGGTGAATCTCCGGGAACACGTCCGCCGCGTTGCCTTCGAGTCCGATGGAAAGCGGTTTCCCCTGTTTCACGGCTTTATGGACGCGGTCGAGCGCGTCCTCAAGGTCGTCGGTGGCCTCCATGAGGTACTTCGTGTCAAGACGTCGCTGGATTCTCGCAGGATCGACCTCGACTATCAGCCCGACACCCTCGTTCATGGTAATGGCGAGCGGCTGAGCGCCGCCCATCCCGCCGAGGCCCGCAGTCAGGACAAATCTGCCCCTGAGCGATCCGTCGAAATGTTGCCGCGCCAATTCCGCGAGTGTCTCGTAAGTGCCCTGGAGGATGCCCTGGGTGCCGATATAGATCCAGCTTCCGGCGGTCATCTGCCCGTACATCATCAGGCCGCGCCTTTCGAGCTCGTTGAAGTGCTCCCATGTGGCCCACTTCGGGACCAGGAGCGAGTTGGCAATCAGCACCCTCGGCGCGTCCTCATGGGTCTTGAATACCCCGACCGGCTTCCCGCTCTGAACAAGGAGTGTCTCGTCAAGCTCCAGTTCCTTGAGTGTCCGGATGATAGCGTGGTACGACTCCCAGTTTCTTGCCGCCTTGCCGGTGCCGCCGTAGACAACAAGCTCCTCCGGCTTCTCGGCGACCTCGGGGTCGAGGTTGTTCATGAGCATCCGCATGGGAGCCTCGGTAAGCCAGCTTTTGCAGCTTATCTCCGTTCCTCGCGGGGCTTTGACAGTGATTGCGGTCTTCATCTCGGCCTCCCGTATCATGAATCGCCCGTATGCATCCGGTATGATAGCAGAAATGCGCGGAAGGGTGCTTGATTTCAAGCCGGTTAGGGGGTAGACTCATTCCGGCGCCGAGGTGGGCGCCATGATTGTCTGATGTATCGGCTTCAGCATCGCAAGCCCTCCGCTATTCCCAGGGTAAGCCTTTATTCCGAGGCGCGACTGCCGACCGGGCACGGCGAGTTCCGCGTGCACGTCTTCCACAACGATCGGGACGACAAAGAGCACCTCGCGCTGACGATGGGCGACGTGCGTGGCGCTCGCGGGATACTTGTCAGGGTACACTCGGAATGCCTGACCGGCGAGTCGCTCGGCAGCCTGCGATGCGACTGCCGGGAGCAGCTCCAGGAATCGATGAAGATGATCGCAAAGGCCCATCGAGGGCTGATCATCTATCTCAGGCAGGAGGGCCGGGGCATCGGCCTTGGAAACAAGGTGCGTGCGTACGCGCTCCAGGACGACGGGCTGGACACTATTGACGCGAATCACCAGTTGGGTTTCGAGGGTGACGAGCGGGACTACGGTATGGCCGTCGCGATTCTGAAATACTTCGACATCAAGAGCCTGCTCCTTGTGACCAACAATCCCGAGAAGATCAGCGATCTCAAGGAACACGGAATAGAAATCATCCAGCGCGTGCCGATCGAGATACAGCCGACCAGATATTCAAGGGATTACCTTAGAGCGAAGCGTGACAGGGCCGGTCACATGCTCGACCATCTCGATCTCGATGACATCGAGGTCCGCCTTGTCGACCTGCCGGTAGGGAATCCCGACAGGAACAAACCGGAGACGCAGGATCGATAACTCCCGCCGAGATGACTTCTCCCGCACAAACCGAGCGACGGCAGATGCCTGCCGCTATTGTCGAGAATCTCGATCTCTCTCCCAGACATCCCGAGCACTTCCGTCTCACTCTTGAAGCACCGTGGATCGCGGAGCACGCATCGCCCGGTCAGTTTATTCATGTGTTGCCGCCCGGACGACAGGACATGCTTCGACGACCGTTCTCGATCATGACCGCCAGCGCTCCGACCGGGCGGATCCATGTCATCTATCGGGTCGTCGGCGAAGGCACCGCGCTGCTTGCATCATCGAAATCCGGGGACAAGCTTGATGTCATCGGGCCTCTGGGAAACGGCTTTCCGATCGATGCGGGGCATCCTGCCGTTCTCGTAGGCGGCGGACTCGGGATTCCTCCGCTTGTGTTCCTCGCGAACGAGCTTGGCAAGCCACGGGTGTTCCTGGGCGCCAAAGACGCCGGAACTCTCGTTTGCGCGGAATACTTCCGGGAATTGGAAATAGAGACCTGTCTTGCTACCGAGGACGGGTCGGTTGGATTCGAGGGAATTGTAACCGAGGCGATTGCTGATCTTAACGACTTCGACGAAGAGAGCGTAGTCTACGCCTGCGGACCGATCCCGATGCTGAAGACCGTAGGCGAGTGGTCGGCGGACTCCGGATTCAAATGCTACGTGAGCCTCGAAAACAAGGTCGGTTGCGGGATCGGCATATGTCTCGGTTGCAGCATACCGATCAGGGAAGAAGACGGATCGATCCACTACGAGAGGGTCTGCTGCGACGGGCCGGTGTTCGATGCATCGAGAGTAGCTTTCGATCTGATGTAAAATCCCCTTTTTCTTCGTTTTCCATTGCAATCAAGAAAGGAATCTCTTTCCATGAAATACCGTCAACTCGGCTCAAGCCGAAGAGAACGCGAAAGCCGCCGATTTCATGCTGACCGATGAAGAGATGGCCGGGATGAACTCGGAACTTGACAATCTGGAACTTGTGGAATAAGGAGCGAACATGACCAAGAAAGCGATGGGAGCGCGTCATTATATCTACCCGCAACCCTCGGCGCTTATCGGCGCGAATGTGAACGGCAAGCCGAATTATCTTGTCGCGGCATGGTGCGGAGTGATGCAGGCGACGCCGCCGCTTGTATATGTGGCTATACGGAAGGAGCGATACACGCTCAAGGGGATCGTGGAGAACGGCACGTACAGCATCAACATTCCGTCGGCCGATCTGATTGTCCCCACCGACTACTGCGGCATCGTCTCAGGTCACGATACCGACAAGTCGCAGGTGTTCACGACATTCTACGGTAAGCTGGAGACCGCACCGATGATCGAGGAATGCCCGACCAACATGGAGTGCAGGGTCATAGAGACGCTGGATTTCGGCGGCACGCACAAGATTTTCGTCGGGGAGATAGTGGAGTCGTACGTAAACGAGGAGCTTCTGGTGGGAGAGAAGCCGGACGTGAAGAAGATGGATCCCCTGGTTTTTTCGACGGATGGGACATACTGGACATACGGCGAGAAGGTCGGGAAAGCGTTCACGATCGGGAATCGGTACGGAAAAGATTAGAACCACTAAGGCACGAAGACACTAAGAAGAGAAGAAAAGAAACTGGTTTATCGGTCCTGCAAAAATGCGGTTCCAGGCATGGGTACTATGCTCCCAGGCCGTCCGAGGTGGGTGATGACGTAGGCGTGTTGAGCCCGACGTGTGCCCGGACAGCGGGTTTTCAGCAGGAATGCAGGTTGAAACGCCGAATTGGCGGCATTAAAAGCCTAGAAACGAGTCCGTTCCATGCCAAATTACACAAAAGAGAATATGCTTCCGGGAACCCGCTTTCTGCAACGGTCTCAAACAGGAAATCCGCGCCAGGCGCGGATGAGGTGAGAGTGGAACTCCTTATGCAAACGCCGGGCTAGCCGGCTTCCTCGTAGGCGTCCGGTGTATCCCCGCCCGCCTTCTCTTCCTTTTCAGTCTTCTCGATGCAAAGATCGACGACCCCGCGATCGACATCATCCTTCGCGATCCTGAGAATCCCCTTCTCTGTCCTGCTGGGAATCTCGTACATGACATCCAGCATCAGTCTCTCGATGATGCTTCTCAGACCCCTCGCTCCGGTCTTGCGCTTGAGCGATTCCTTCGCGATTGCCCTAAGGGCGTCCGTCGTGAACTCAAGCTGGATGCCGTCCAGCGCCAGAAGCTCGGAGAACTGCCTGGTAATGGCGTTCTTAGGCTCGGTAAGAATCCGCACGAGATCTTTCTCTTCAAGGTCATCGACTGTCGTGATCACCGGGAACCGCCCGACGAACTCCGGAAGGAATCCGAACCTGACCAGGTCCTGCGGCAGCACGTCCTTGACGATCTCGCTGGCCTCCCTGCCCTTGCGCGGCTTCACATCGGTGCGGAAGCCCATCGTCTGATGCTCCTTGCGGGCCCTGATGATCTCATCGAGGCCCTCAAAGGTGCCGCCCCCGATGAATAGTATGTTGGTCGTGTCGATGGGGATGTACGCCTGATCCGGATGCTTCCTGCCGCCCTGCGGGGGAACGTTGGCAAGAGTGCCCTCCAGGATTTTCAGAAGCGCCTGCTGAACGCCCTCACCCGACACATCGCGCGTGATCGACGGATTATCCTGGCTCTTCCGGGCGATCTTGTCGATCTCGTCGATGTAGATTATTCCGATCTGGCAGCGCTCGATATCCTCCTCGGCCGCAACGTACAGCTTGAGGACGATGTTCTCGACGTCCTCGCCGACATAGCCCGCCTCGGTGATGCTGGTCGCGTCGGCGATGGCCAGCGGCACATCGAGGATGCCCGCAAGCGTCTGCGCAAGAAGGGTTTTGCCGCAACCGGTGGGGCCGATCAGAAGGATGTTGGACTTGGTCAGCTCCACCCCTCCCTTGGGCTGATAAAAGCTCTTGATGCGTTTGTAGTGGTTGTAGACCGCCACCGACAGGGTTTTCTTGGCAATCTCCTGACCCACCACGTACTCATCGAGCTGAGCCTTAATCCCTTTGGGAGTCCGCACTGCAAGACGCTCGATGGGCGTGCGATCGGCCTTCGTGCCGATCCGGCAGGTGGTGTCCTCGTTGATGACCTGCACGCACAGCTCGACGCAGCGGTCGCAGATGTAGATGCCGTTGGGCGCAACCACGAGCTTGCTGACCCGGTTCTTGGGCCGCCCGCAGAAACTGCATCGAAGGTCGTCTGAATCGAAATCAGGCATGATTTCCAATCCGTAAACCCGAGGCTCGTAGCACTTACTCTACCTCAGGATGTCAAATCCGGCAAATCCCGTCGGATGCTCCGAGAGCCGATCAGTCGACCTCGGTAGCATCCCTCTCATCCCCTTCCTTCCCGGCGGCAGGCGCATCGCTGTCGGCCGCTCCTTTTGCGACGCCTCCCCGCCTGTCACTGATTATTTCGTCAATAAGCCCGTACTCCAGAGCCTCCGGAGGGCTCATGAACTTGTCCCTTTCGGTATCCACCTTGACCCTCTCAAGCGGCTGGCCGGTGTGCTCGGAGATTATGCGGTTCAGACGCTCGCGGGTTTTGAGGATGTTCTCCGCGTGTATGCCGATATCGGTCGCCTGACCAGTTACCCCGCCGGTCGGCTGATGGATAAGAATCTCCGCGTTCGGAAGCGCGAACCTCTTGCCCTTCGCGCCTCCGGAGAGCAGAACGGCGCCCATGCTCGCGGCGAGTCCGATGCAGATGGTGCTGACGTCCGGCTTGATGATCTGCATCGCGTCGTAAATGGCGAGACCCTGCGTGACAATCCCGCCGGGAGTGTTGATGTACAGATCAATATCCTTTTCAGGATCCTCTTTTTCAAGGA
>CAYLVL010000003.1:0-23213 GCA_964387135.1 uncultured Planctomycetota bacterium | reverse complement strand
CCCACTTGAAGAAAGCGACGAATGGATTAAGCGTCGAGGACAGATCGCCGCCGGGAGAGAATCTGCCCGGGATATATCCGAGCGCGGGAGGTCCGGGACCGCCCGGGGGGTACTCGGTGGGATTGAAGAGGGACGTGTAGCCGTCAGGATTCAGCATCCTCGGAAAATCCCCGGTCCACGATATCAGTCTTCCGGACTCGCTGAATGTGTAATCCGAGCCGGAGATAAAAACCCCCCGAACATCGAATCCCGTGTATTTCCTGAGATCGGGGAACGGATGCCTGAGATAAAAGTCGAGCGAGATTCTATCCGGCGGGATGGGGACGAGGTTGCGGACCTGGAGGCATGATGTGCAGGGATTGACCTCAAGGAGACGGACGACGTTTACATGAAGCTCGGTCGTCCGTACCGGGATCACTTCGACACTCGTGCGATCCTCGGCGATCCTGACTCTCCAGTAGCCCCAGAGGTATCTGTTGCCGGGTGAGATTTCAGCAACGGAGTGACTCGCTTCCATCGCCGGTTGAGTTGTGTCGTTGTCAGGGATAATGGGATTGTCAGCACTGGTGCCTGCGCATCCGGAAATCGCAAGAGCGAGAAAGATGACGAGACAGAAGCCGGTTCCACGCATGTGGCAACCTCCCTTGAGGCGCACCTCATATTAAAGTATAAACCAGCAAGTGTGCCTGTAAATAAAAAAAGACGGGGGGCGCCGGCCTTAATTGCTTTCGAACCGGATTCGCTTCTATTACTGAATATAGCCGAGCGAGCGAAGGCGCTCCGCGTACTGCTCGCTCATCGGAACGCTCTCGGGCTTCTCGCCCGCTTCGAAGTCGATGTCGTAGGTCGCCACGAATTCCGGGTGGTAATCCTGAAGGAACTTGGCATCGAACGCGTCCATGATCGGCGCTCCAGCCATGTCTTCAGCGAGCGGCAGGCCCATGATGGCGAGGATAGTCGGGGCAACGTCCCAGATGTACGGGCAGTTGTCCTCACTGAGCCACTTGCCGTGACGTATTCCGGGACCCCAGAGAACAATGGAACCGGCGTCGCGATGACTTCCGGTGAACGTGTGTCCGATCCAGGTGGGCTCGGTCGCGCCCATGTAGCTCCCGAAACCATGATCGGAGCAGACAATCACAACGGTATTGTCGTCTGCGAGGTCCAGAATCCGTCCCAGAAGTTCATCGGCGTAGACGTAGTAGTTATCGATCGCCTTTCCGAACCACTGCCTGAGCATTTCCTCATCATCGGGATATATGTTGTACTCCTCGAGCGTGTTCGTCAGCCGATCGCTCTGCTCCCTGAAGGACCAGAACCGGTGTCCCATGGTGTCGGTGCCCTGGATGTAGATCATTTTCAGGTCATAGTCGTACTTGGACCAGAGGTACTCGGCGATCTGCGTGTAGGACAGGTCGGTTGACATCGTCCACGGGAGGACGAAATTCACCGCATCACATACCCTCTCATGCTGCAGGACGGGGTGGTTCCAGTCCGTGATGTTGACAATGCGGGAGATTTCCTCGCGACCGATCGAGTCTATTGGAACCATGCACGGTGCGATTTCTTCGGCGAGGCTCTCGGGATAGGTCAGTCTCTCGACACTCTCTCCCGGATGAACGCCGCGTCGGAACAAAGACCGGGAATCATAAGGCGCAAACGCGCTCACAATTGCACCGTTTACTTCCTCGGCAGGCCAGCTCGCCCACCATCCGAGAGTGCAGACAGTGCGGTCCTCCATGCCCATGATGTTCCAGAGGGCGGCGCACTGCCTGTCGGCGCTGGTGTAGGGGGTCCGACCCTGATGGCCCTGACCGTCGCTGAAGAAGCCTACAATCCCGTGTTCCTCGCGCTTCTTGCCGGTGGCGATGGTGGTCCAGATAATCGGGGAGTTGGTGACCGGCCTGCTCATCAGGATTCCGGCGGTGCCCTCATCCACCAGGCGCTTCAGATTGGGCATAAGGCCCTGATCCATGAGGGGATTGGCGATCTCCCACTCGAGACCGTCGAGCCCGACAAGAAGCACGTCCCTTCCTTCGCCGTTCTGCTCCGCAGTCCTCCCCGTGTAAATCATGCTCAAGACCGCCACGATGAGAACGATTGGGCCCAGCCAAACCCCAAGTGAGGCGATATTGAACTGCCGCTTCTTCTTTCCAGCCATGATGTCTGACATCTTACCGCCCAACAAGCTATTTCACAAGGGGTAAATGTTCGCTATTCAAGTACTAATCCGGAACGCTACGCCCTTAATAACGTTGAATTACAGCCGAAAATGAATCCGGGAGACCCGCCCGAGGCGGTCCGGGCCGCGCGGATTTTATCCGCAGCGCTCCACGCCGCCGCCTTCGAGCCATTAGATCGTGTCTGAAAAGGAACGCGAATTCAATCTCAACGACTTCTTCCGGCTTCTCAGGAATCGGGCCGCGATCGTGATCGGGTTCACGATCATCATCGGCGTCTTCCTCTCCTTCGTCGCCCTGGCGGCTTATCCCGTCTATGAAGCCAACGGCACAATCCAGATCACCGCCGAGCAGGGCGGCCTGGGCGTTGTCGGAGAATTCTTCACGCTCGGCGGCGGCTCCTCGCAGATAAACAGCGAAGTCGAGATTATCCGGTCCAGATCGATAGCCCTTGATGTGATTGACGAGCTGGACCTGAATCTGAGTGTGGAGGATGCCACTTACGGCGGGTCGATTACGAGGGCCGTCATGTTCGTCTTCGGCGACCGCCTCAAAAGACAGCTCAGGATGCTCAGGGTTGACGAGGTCGAGTTCCCACCGACCAGCATCGATAAAACCTACACGCTGACTTTCACTGATGATTCAGGCAATTTCCGCGTGTCCGGTCCGGAGGGGGACCTCGGAACCGGACACCAGGGCGAGCCGTTCGTATCGGACGAGCTGACGTTCACCGCCATGGTGATGAAGGGCCCCGGAGGCACAAAATTCCGTCTGACTCCGAGGAGCGCTCACGAAACTCTGCGGACCTTCAGGCAGCGACTGGAAGCGGCTCCGCTGGGAGGCGCCACGCGCACAAACCTGATTACCATCACCTATAGAGATTCCGAATCCACACTTGCCGCGGACGTTGTGAACGAAGTGATCTCAGAGTACGACCGTCGCGACATTCAGTGGAGGACGAACATGGGCCGCACCCAGACGGAGCAGCTCGAAAGCCGTCTCGCGGACGCCCTTACAGACCTACAGGACGCTGAGGACGCGCTGGAGGCATACAAGAACGAGTTCGGCGTGGTTAACCTCCCCGACGAGGCGAGGCTGCTCGTCTCCGACCTTGCCGACCGTGAGGCGGAGCGCGTGGATGTCGATCTCCGGCTCTCGCTGCTGAGAAACATCCACACCAGCCTGGCGGCATCGATAGACAGCGACACTTTCGCGGTTCCACCGTCGCTTACGAGCGATTCCGTTATTCAGAACCTCGCCGCCGAGCACTCAAGGCACATGGTGGAACTCGAGAGCCTGCTTATTGATTACACCGAAAGCCATCCGGCGGTAATCGCCAAGCGCGAAACGATACGGCAGGTGCGGGAGAACATCCTTGAAGCGCTGGGCGCGACGATAAGCGGGCTGGTAGAGCAGCGCATGGATCTCGGGGAAGTAATCGGCGAGCTTGAGTCGAGGCTGTATGCGGTCCCCGGCGCCGAGAGAGACCTTCTGGAGCTGACCAGGAACCTCGATGTCGCCGATGAAGCTTATCGTCTGCTGCTCAGAAGGCTGGAGGAAGCGAAGCTGGTGGAAGCGAGCTTCCTCGTCGGGAACAGGATAATAGACGAAGCGGTCCCGCCCGACAGGCCGGTCTCCCCCAGTATCAAGCGTAACCTTGCAATGGGACTCGGGCTGGGGCTGGTACTGGGAATACTCATCGCCTTCCTCGTGGAAATCAGTGACCTGCGCCTCCGACGTCCGGAACAGCTTGCGGACCTCCTCGGAACAAAGCCGCTGGCTGTGGTGGGTCGAGGGGATGATCAGGAGATCGTGCGAGCATCGAGCGTGCTTGCGCTTGCCATGATGAAGGCGGAGAAGCCGTCACTTGCCCTCGCATGCACCGGAATTGAGACTCCCCGAATGAGGGCGAGCCTGGAAAGGGTGATTTCATCCTTGTCGGCAGGTGTAGGGCAGATACTGCTTGTGGATACATCGGGCAGCGAGACCGGTTTCTTCGGAACCGCAACATCACCGGGAATCTCCGATATCGGGCGTGGTGCGGATGTCATTCCGCATCGGGTGGACGGCGAAGGCATACTGGTGCTGCCGGCGGGCGAGATGCCGTCGACCACGAACGCAGCAGATCCCCGCATTCGTGAGAGAATAGCGGCCATGCAGAATGAAGTGTCGCTGACGCTTTTCTACCTGGGGAGCATCGTTCGGGAGCCCGCATTAAGGGGATGGACCGGGATGACATCGGGCGCCGTACTGCTCGCACAGATGAATCGCGACCACCAGAGCGAGATAGTTGCGATCTATGAAGCACTGGTTGAGGACGAAGTGAGCGTGCTGGCGGGGATTGCGTTCTGATCAATTGGAAATAACTGAAATGTTAGGCAAGATTCGATACCTGATATCCATCATACTGGCCATGATGCTGGTCATGGCTCCGGGTGTCTCCACCGCCCAGAACTCGGGCGCGATAGAGAGCGAGTCCCCCGAGGGTGGCGGTCGCGGCGAATCGATTGCATTCGAGCCAAGCGAGGACGCGAGCCTTTTTGTCGGGTATTACCGTCTCAATCCCGGCGACATGATCCGCGTGGAGATAATAACGGACAGCACATTGATCAGGGATACCATGATCGACGATGAGGGATGCATCGTTCTGCCGGTTATCGGGCCGGTCAGAGTAGCCGACATGACGATCACCGAGGCTCGCGACGAGATACAGAAGCACGCGGATATCTACTATCGCCAGGCCTGGGTGACATGCAGAATCCTCCAGCTTGGGAAGGTCAAGTTCTACGTATACGGCGACTTCGAAGTCCCCGGTTTCTACACCGCCAACGGCGCGACAACTTTCTTCGATTTCCTCCAGCGATTCGAGCTGGCATCGATGACCGATCACAGGCGGATCGTTCATGTCAGGGGCCAGCCCCAGACATTGCTGCCCGAGCCGAGAAACCTGATTGGCAACGATACAGAACCGTCGAGCTACCTGATCCGCCAGTCGCTCGAGCTATTCGAAGCGGGCGAAATAGACAAAATCGACGAACGTGTGACCATCATCGATCCGCTCGTTTTCACTGTGGAGGGGCAGATCGAGCAGAGAAACTTCTATCTCGAATACGGCGACATCATCCATTTCCCCGATCCCGAAGTGCTTGTAACCATCCAGGGATTCCGGAGATCGGGGGATTATGAAGTTCTCCCGGGCGAGACATGGGCCGACCTGATGAAGATGGCCGGGTATCCGGAACAGGGCACTGATGTTTCATCGCTGATTCTGGAAAGGCACGATAATTCGGGCAAACTCAGACAGCTCTACTACAACCTCAACCGGCTGAACGAAGTCGAGCTTGCCCAGATTCCGATCGAGAACCGCGATCGACTGATCGCGATGGAATACCCGGCCAATGTGTATGTGCTGGGTGCTGTAGCGGCAGCCGGCGCCTTCAGGTACAACCCCGCGCTCAATCCCATGGACTACCTCGCGCTGGCGGGCGGCCCCACCAGCACCGCGCACCTGAGATTCGCCACTATTGTCAGAACTCCCCGCGACCCAACCTCCCCCCTCACCGAGAGCGACCTGTATCCGGTCGATCTGGCCGAGGCGATAACCAGCGGCGCACCTGCGGCGGATGTTCCGATGCTGCCGGGGGACATCCTTTTTGTGCCTGACCAGGGTGAAGTGATGACACTGAGCAACGTGCTCCAGGGTCTCAGCGTCCTCATCAATGCGGTCAGGCTGTTTGAGTAGCAGCCTTGACTCCCATTTTTCACGATTTCCGGCAGGGATGCCGGAGCTGCAGATGAATCAAGCTGTAATGGGCACGGACGTTTTTCCTATGGCAATGCAGCCCGCAGTCGGTATAATCGAGCCTTGACAACGAGGTGAAACGCTGATGCCAAAGACTATCTGCGTTCTGGGGCTCGGTTATATCGGACTACCCACCGCAAGCCTGTTCGCCACGCACGGACACAAGGTGCTGGGAGTCGATGTGAACGAGAAGATCGTGGAGACGATCAACGCGGGAGAGATTCACATCGAGGAGCCCGGTCTCTACACTCTCGCGCGGGCTGCCGTTGGGTCGGGGAATCTCCGCGCAGCGAGGGCTCCCGAGGTTTCAGACGTCTATATCATCTGCGTCCCTACCCCACTCACCGCAGACAAGAGGTGCGATCTACACTTTGTTGAGGAAGCAACCCGCAGCATTGTCCGGTTGCTGAAAAGCGGCGACCTTGTGATCCTGGAATCCACTTCCCCTCCGGGCACCACGCGCGACATCCTCGCGCCCATGCTCGCGGAAACCGGTCTGGAAGTGGGGAGCGAGCTGCATCTCGCGCACTGCCCGGAGCGAGTCCTGCCGGGTCGGATACTCAAGGAACTGATCGAGAACGCGAGGATAATCGGCGGAATCACTCCCGAGAGCGCGAAGGTCACCGAGGAGCTCTACAGGGGGCTTGTCGAGGGACCCATCTTCCTGACCGACTGCACTACAGCCGAGCTTGCGAAGATCATGGAGAACACGTACCGCGACGTCAACATCGCGCTCGCCAACGAGTTGGGGCGGCTGTGCGAGAAGCTCGGGATATCGGCATGGGAGGTCATCGAGCTGGCGAACAAGCACCCGAGGGTCGACCTTCACAAGCCCGGACCGGGTGTGGGCGGGCACTGCATATCGATCGATCCGTGGTTTCTGGTCGATAAATTCCCTGAGGACGCGAAGATCATCCATCTGGCAAGACGGACGAACGACGCTCAGCCGCGGCATGTGGTCGAGTCGGTGATGAAAGCAATCGAGAAAATCGGAGAAACGAAGCCGAGAGTGGCGCTTTTCGGCGTGAGTTACAAGGGGAATGTCGACGACACCCGCGAGTCCCCTGCCCTGGAGATCATCGAGGCCCTGAAGGATCGGGTCGAACTGGCGGTTTACGATCCACACGTGAAGGGCGGTGTCGGTCATGAGATTTCCAGCCTTGAGGACGCGGTCAGCGGATCGGATCTGCTGCTGGTAGTCGCCGATCATGCCGATTTCCAGTTCCTCGCGCCGGACGAGATCGGGAAACGCATGCGAAACAGGATCGTGTTCGATACGAGGAACTTCCTGAACGCGGAGCGGTTCCGGGAGGCTGGATTCATGGTGCACACACTGGCGTCGGGCAAATCAGAAACGGCGTCGCCCGTAGCGGGATAGCCTGTCAAAGTACCCGGACTCGTGAACCGGGGCGGATAAATGAAACAGCTTCTGATACGAAAGGGACAGATTGAGATCCAGGATGTCGCCGCGCCGCCGGTACGTCCCGGATTCGTCCTTATCCGCACCGTCGCGAGCTGCATTTCCGCCGGCACGGAGCTTGCGACAGTCGTGTCCTCCGGAGAGACACTCGCGGAGAAGGCACGCAGAAAGCCCGAGTTGATCAAGCGTGGATTCGATATGCTGGTGACCCAGGGATTCGCAAGGACGCTGGAAACAGTTCGGGGAAAGCTGGATGCCGGATCGCCGTCCGGATACTCGCTTGCCGGAAGGGCCATTGAGATCGGAGAGGGCATCGACGACATCCGTCCGGATCAACGGGTCGCCGCTGCCGGAGCGGCCTGGGCGAATCATGCCGAGGTTGTCTGCGTTCCGAGAAACCTTGTTGTGCAGATCCCCGATGAGGTCTCGTTCGAGCACGCCGCGAGCGTCACACTCGGCGCGATCGCGATGCAGGGCGTGCGTCGCGCCAATCCAACCCTTGGAGAATGCGCGGCGGTTATCGGCCTGGGTCTTCTCGGACAGATCACCGTGCAGATATTGAAAGCATCGGGGATAAGGGTGATCGGGTTCGACCTCGATCCGGTTCGAGTAACGCAGGCGAAGGATCTCGGTTGCGACATGGTCATCCACGCAGGCATGACTGATCCGGTTAACGAGGCTGTCAGGTTCTCGGGAGGTGCCGGGGTCGATTTCGCGATCGTCACTGCCGCGACACGCGCGAACACGCCGCTCAACCAGGCGCTTGATATGTGCCGGAAGAAAGGACGGGTGGTGATCGTCGGCGACGTCGGACTTTCGATTGATCGTAACCGCCTCTATCCGAAAGAGCTTGACGTTCTCATCTCCACATCCTACGGACCCGGACGGTACGATCCCGACTACGAAGAAGGAGGTCAGGATTATCCTATTGGATACGTGAGGTGGACCGAGAACCGCAATATGCAGGAGTATCTCAAGCTTGTTGCGGAGGGGAAGGTCAAAGTTGCGCCCTTGATCAGCGCGACCTATCCGCTGGAGAACGCCGCGGACGCTTACGAAGCATTGCAGCAGGAGGAGACCCGCCCACTTCTCGTCATCCTCACCTATCCCGACAAGCCGCCGGATGATGTTCTCGGTCGGACGATCACGCATATAGCCGATCCCGCGCCGAAGAAGGAAGGCATACTGGAAGTCGGGATAATCGGAGCGGGGAATTTCGCGGTTGCGGTGCACCTGCCCAACCTGTTCCAGATGCAGGATCGATTTCGAATCAACACGATCTGCGATATCGACAGCCAGAGGGCAATGCAGGCGGCGAAGCGATTCAAGGCGATCAGGCACTCATCGGATTCTGAAGCCGTTTGCACCGATCCTAAAATCGACGTGGTCATGATCACGACCCGTCACGATCAACACGCGCCGCTTGCCACTCTCGCGGCTGAGAGCGGCAAGGCGGTTTTCTGCGAGAAGCCGATGGGAGTGAATCGTGACGAGACACTCGCGCTGGTCAAGCTGCTCAAGGAAAAAGAAACGCCCTATCTCGTCGGCTTCAATCGACGTTTCAGCCCGGCCGCGAGGGAGATACGAAGGCGCACTGTCGATCGGAACAATCCGCTGGTGATTGTGTATACGGTCAACGCCGGATTCCTGCCGGAAAACCACTGGACGCACGGTCCTTCGGGCGGCGGTCGGATTGTCGGAGAAGCGTGCCACATGATCGATGTCTGCACGTACCTCACCGGATCGACTCTCGCCGATCTCAAGGCCGGCGCGATCCGACCGGGCGGGCATCAGTATTTCGCGCACGACAATGTACAGCTTGCGCTTGCGTACGAGGACGGATCGATCGCGCAGATTACCTACACTGCGATGGGCGCGCCCGGGCATCCGAAGGAACGCGTGGAGGTGCATGCGGGCGGATGGTCGTACACGATCGACAACTACAAGCGGCTGATAATCGCAGGACCGAAGGAACAGATCATTGAGTATCGGGGCAGCGAGAAAGGTCATAAGGAGGAGCTGATCGAGTTCTCGAACTGGCTGAGAGGCGAGGCCGGACCGCCGATCGAGCTTGGGAGTATGTTGGAAACCACACTGGCAACTTTCGCGGCCTACGAGCAGATAGGCATCATCCCTAAATAGAGGAAGCACCACCAATTGATGTCGGTATCTGAGCCGCGACCATCAGGGAGCGAGCGGGTCACTTTATTCATCTGCTGCAATAAAACGCTGCATTTATTATGAACCACGGGGAGCGGTTGTAGTTGACGGGGCCCCCTTTCTTGTGATCCTGTTGTTGCAACCGTAAAGGCTGCCCCGTATGATTTGCGCCAACAGATGTGCGGCATAGCGGGAATCCTGAACTACACAGGACAGCAGTTCCACATCGACGAGCACGATCTTCGTCGCATGGCCGATTCAATCAGGCATCGCGGCCCGGACGGCAACGGTGTCTGGCTGTCCGCCGACAAGCGTGTCGGCCTCGCCCACACCCGTCTCGCGATCATCGACCTTACTCCTGCCGGCGCGCAGCCGATGCACTCCCAGGACAATCGCTATCACATGGTCTACAACGGCGAGATCTACAACCATCTGGAAATCAGGGAGAAACTGGACAAGGCCGGTCACTGGTTCGTCGGGCGATCGGACACCGAGACATGCCTCCACGCGATGATGCAGTGGGGTTTAGATGCACTGGACAAGCTGGATGGGATGTTCGCGTTCTGCTTCTACGATGACAAGACGAAGCGCGCGTGGCTGGTCCGCGATCGTGTAGGAATCAAGCCGCTCTACTACACGTTCCAGGACGGTATCTGCTATTTCGCGAGTGAGATCAAGGCATTGGTCGCACACCCGGCGATCTCGGCGAAAATCGATCCCCTCGCCTGCTATCACTACCTTTCCTTTCTGACCACTCCGGCACCGCTGACGATGTTCAAGGGCATCGGGAAGATTCCGGCGGGCCATTACCTCCAGATTTGCATGGCGAGGCACGGCAGAGAGTACTCAATACGGGGCGGACAATGGTGGGACGCCATCGTGCCGAGCCCGTCGCCGCCCGACGATGAGCGCCACCGCGACGAGGAATGCATCAAGAAGGAAATCCGCAGGCTTCTCGGGGAGTCGATTGAGAAGCGGATGATGTCGGATGTGCCGTTCGGAGTTTTCCTGTCCGGGGGCATTGATTCCAGCACCAACGTCGCCCTGATGGACGCGGTGATGGACCAGCCGGTGAAGACGTTCACCGTGGGATTCAAGGACCAGCCCGACTACAACGAGCTTGAGTACGCCCGGCATATCGGGGACCTTTTCAAGACCGAGCATCACGAGGTGATCATCGACTCAAACGACATGCAGGGCTACCTCGACCGGCTCGTGGAGTCGCAGGACGAGCCGATCGCCGACTGGGTTTGTGTGCCGCTTTATTTCGTGAGCAAGCTGGTTCGGGATGCGGGGACGATTGTCGTGCAGGTGGGAGAGGGATCGGACGAGCAGTTCTGCGGGTACGACGGCTACATGGAGATTCTGAGGTGGCTCAGGAGGTACTGGAACCCGCTTCAGGCGATGCCGGGATTCTTGCGCGCGATGGTGTACGGCGGCTCGACGTTTATGAACAGGTTCGACACTCGCTGGCGCGGTCGGAAGGAGCTGGCGTACAGGGCATGGAAAAATCGCGAGCTTTTCTGGGGCGGCGCGATCTGCTACCCGGAAGGCTTCAAGAACGAGATTGTCGCCGACAGAAAAGGCTGGGAGAAACGGGTGCGCGGGGACGTCACCGAAGATGAAGTAGGATGGCTTCCGGACGGTTTCAGGCAACTCGACAGCTTCGGCATAGTCAACGAATACCTGTCGACGATCGACACGCAGAAGCCGTCCGCGGATTTCCTCGAGCGCATGATCTACCTTGAATTCAAGCTCAGGCTTGTCGAGCTTCTCCTGATGCGCGTCGACAAGATAACGATGTCGACATCGATAGAGGCGAGGGTGCCGTTTCTCGATCACAAGATGGTCGAATTCACGATGAACATCCCGATGTCGCTGAAAATCAAGAATGGCATCCCGAAGTACATCTTGAAGGAAGCGGTGCGGGGACTGATACCGGACGAGATTATCGACAGGAAAAAGATGGGGTTCGGAGCACCGGTAAGCGAGTGGCTGAGCGGATCGCTCGGGGACCGGGTCCGGTCGGTATTTCAGACCACGAAGCTGAGGGAGGAGGGCCTGATCGACTTCGACAAGGGCATCGGGCTGCTTAACGAGCATCGCAACACAAGCCGCGACTACGCCTACCCGATCTGGTCTCTGTTCAATCTCGCACTCTGGTACGATCGCTGGGTAGCCGGTGAGAAATTCAACGCGTATGCCATTCCCGTCGGCGAGGTAGTGGAGGCGGGCAGGTGAGCTTCCTCACGCAGGCGAGCATCACCCTCCTCACTCGCGGCGGGATGCTTGTCATCACCTTCGCCTACAACATCCTGCTTTCGCGATTTCTCATGGCCCAGGGAGTGGGGGTTGTCGGGACGCTGGGCACATTTGCGAACATCGCGGTGCAGTTCGGGAACCTGGGTCTCGCGGTAGGAGCGATCTATTTTATCGGTCTCGACAGGAATCGGGCGTCGGCGATCGCATCAAGCCTTCTGACCATCGGGTTGATCATCTCCGCACTTCTTTTCGGAGGATTCCTTGCGGCGGGGAGCCTGGCTCCGGCGATACTGGGTGATATCGAGTTCAGGCTGTACCCGATCGTCCTTCTCTCCATCGCGCCCCTTCTGCTGTCGCTTTTCTTTCAGAACCTTCTTCTCGTCCATCAGAAGATAACCGCCTACAACCTCATCGAGCTTATCGCCCGGCTTGTCGCGCTGGTCGCGGCCGCGATTGTCTTCTACACGACCGATCGAGCGATCTGGGTGGACGCAATTATCTGGATCATGGTGGGCATGCCGATCCTGATGGCCCTCCTCAACGGAGCTTTCGCTTACTCGGCAGCACCGTTCTCGCTACGAATCGACTGGAAGGCGCTCCGGGACATGATCGGCTACGGGTGGAAGAGCTACTACGCGACCCTCATGGCGTTTCTCATCATTCGCAGCGACATCATCTTTCTCAACGCCTATCGCACAGAGACGGAGGCGGGGATCTACAGGCAGGTTGTCTACACGAGTGATCTTGTCTATCTCATACCGATGACTCTCGGTACGCTGTTGTTTCCGAAGCTGATGCAGAACGGAGCTTCGAGTGATGTCGGGATTGACGAGAGGTCGCGGTTCACGATGCTGGTCGCGAGACAGACCGCTTTTGTCCTGATGGTGCTGTGGATTCTCTTCATTCTTATCGGGCGATGGTTCCTCGGGATCTTCGGGCCTGAGTTCATCGACGGCTACCTGCCACTCGTGATTCTGCTCGGGGGAATTCTCTTTATGGGCATTGAGAGCATTCTCGCTGCGGAGCTTGCCAGACGGGGGCTGCCGATTTTCATAGCGGTCTATTCCACGGTGTGCCTGATCGTGAAGATCGCGGGGAACGTCCTGCTCGTACCGCCGTACGGGATGCTCGGCGCGGCATGGAGCTCGCTGGCGACGCAATTCGTGTACCTGGCGATGGTCCTGTGGTTCTGCGTGAGGTACTACGGGTTCAATGTCGGGGAGACGCTGTTTATTCGCAAAGAGGATTTCGGTCTGCTTGTTGAGCGATTCAGAGCGGCCTTGAGGCGGTAGTGATCAAAAGCCGGCCGGAGGCCGGCGGTCCTGCCGGCTGGCAGCCGGCGTTCCAGGAACGCCATAGGACCCTGGTGATTGCTCCTAGAGCTTCGCCTTGAGCTCGGTAGCGTACTCCATAGCGGATTCGTAGCCGATGTCAATCGCGTCCTGCGCCTTGTCCAGATCGAGAAAGCCGATATGCGCCAACCTGGGTCGAATCAGGACATCGGCAGGCTCGTTCTTGAGACGGACCTCGGTGATCTGCATCTCCAGTATGTTGTAGGATGACAGCAGGACCTCGAAGATACCCGGCAACGGGTCCTTCCGCATCCAGATCTCGAGCTGAGTCCTGGCGGCGTGCTCCAGAACCGCAAGCCCTTTCCCAAAAGCCATCAGCTTCTTCTCCCACTCCGCCATTTCCCGTTCATCCGTTTCCTCTTTCTCGTCCTTCTCCCCCGGGGGATCGGAGGTCCTGGCTTCTTTCTCGACCGTCAATCCCCGGATAAAGCCGGTCTTGTGGTTCACATCAACGGCGATCACGAAATCGACGCCCATGTCCCTCGCGACACTTACCGGCAGCGGGTTGACCAGCGCTCCGTCCACAAGGACATGTTTCCCGGTCCTAACCGGGGTGAAAATGCCGGGAATGGAAATGCTCGCGCGGACCGCCTGAATGAGGTTGCCGCTGGAGATCACCACTTCTTTGCCGGTGAGCAGATCGGTCGTCACCGCCCTGAAGGGGATGCCGAGGTCTTCGATATCGATATCCCCAGCTTCTTCCCTGATGAAATCCGCGATCCTCTTCCCGTCGATCAGGCCGGATCGGGAGAAGCTGACATCGGCGAAATGAAGAAGCTGCCGCCAGTTGAGTCCGACGACAAACTTCGCGAAACTGTCGAGCTTCCCGGCTGCATGGACGCTTCCGACAAGCGCGCCCATGCTTGTACCGGCGATGAAGTCCATCTCGATGCCGAGCTCCCTGAGCGCCTTGATGACGCCGATATGCGCCCAGCCCCTCGCGGAGCCGCTACCGAGCGCGAGCGCGACTTTCTTCTTTTTCTTTCTGAGGAACGGAAGGGTCATGTTAAGTCAATTGAAGCCGGCCGGATGCCGGTGTTCCGAGTAGGGTTAGTCACACCTCTACCGGCATGCCTTTTTCGCGGATCGGGACCTCCCTGATGCAGGCCGCGATTATGTCGTCGGGCTCGATGCCTTCCGCTTCGCCCTCGAAGTTCAGGATCACCCTGTGCCTGAGCGCGGGCATCGCCACTTTCCGCACATCATCGAATGCCACATTGAACCGTCCGCTCAGAAGCGCCTCGACCTTGCCTGCCAGCACGAGTGTCTGGCCGCCGCGAGGGCTGGCGCCGTAACGGACGTATTTCTTCACCATCGACGGGCATCCGTCGATCTCGGGATGGGTCGCGTTCGCCAGACGGACGGCGTAATGGGTCACGTGATGCGCGATCGGAACCTTCCTAACGAGTTCCTTCATCTCGTTGATTCTCGGCCCGTTGACCACGACGTGCGGATCGGGTACTTGCGTGCCGGTCGTCCGATCCAGAATCTCCGCGAGATCGTCGGCAGGTGGAAACGGGACCATTATCTTGAAGAGGAAACGGTCGAGCTGCGCTTCCGGAAGGGGATAAGTGCCCTCCATTTCCAATGGGTTCTGAGTGGCGAGAGTGAAGAACGGCCTGTCGAGAGGTCGAGTGGCTCCACCCGCCGTCACATGCCTCTCCTGCATCGCCTCGAGAAGCGCGGATTGCGTCTTGGGGGTCGCGCGGTTGATCTCGTCGGCAAGCAGGATATTTGTAAACACCGGACCTTTCTGGAACTCGAAATACTTGCTCCCGTCGGCTTGCTCCATGATGACGTTCGTGCCGACGATATCGGCGGGCATGAGGTCGGGCGTGAACTGGATCCTTCGGAACTGGAGGTCCATCACCCTGGACAGCGTGCTGATCAGAAGCGTCTTGCCCAGTCCCGGCACGCCCTCCAGGAGCGCGTGACCATCGGCCAGGATCGTGATCAGCGTCGCCTTCACCACCTCCTCCTGGCCGACAATCACCTTGTGGACTTCGCTGGTGATGTTCTCGAAGTCGCGTTTGAATGCGTCGACCTCAGCCTGCGGGATGGTTGTTTCGGGTGTATCGCTGGTCATCTTTCCCCTCACCGGCATCCCATCTGGCTGATATGGGAGTTCGGTTTTTTCTGTTGGTTCCCACATCACAGATGCGGGTCTGCCGATTTCTTCTCTGATCTGCCGTCACTAATGCAGACGATTCAAGTGCCCGGTTCGTTCACCCGGGCTTTCCAGTTGACCTCGGTTATGTCCTTCTCGTCATCGAGGTAGCAGATTTCGCTCCTTAGCCTGCGGAGGAGTTGCAGATCCAGCTTTCTGACAATCACGCTCTGGCGCATCTCAGGCGAGTTGAGCGCCTCTCCGTTAGGCCCGACAACCATCGAGTGCCCAGGGAAGAATATTCCGGCCTGGCTCAGAAGGCCGTTCGCGCCGACCATGAAAACCTGGTTTTCCATCGCCCTCGCCCTCAAAAGCGTCTCCCAGTGATTGATGCGCTCTTCCGGCCATAATGCGGGGACGATGATCACTTCGCAACCCGCATGCGCGAGCCTTCTCACCAGCCCCGGGAAACGGAGATCGTAGCAGATCACCACCCCGATTCCCACTCCCCTGACCTCGGCGGCCGCAAGTGCATCGCCGGGCATGAAGATCGCGTCCTCACCCATCGGCGGGAAGAGGTGAACCTTGGAGTACTTCAGGATGATCTCGCCGTCCGGATCGATCAGCAGCGAGGTATTTGTGTATCCGTTCCTGTTCTTGAGCGCGAGGGTTCCTGCAAGCAGATGAGTGCCGGTATCCCGACAGAAATCCCTGAGGGCATCAAGGGTGGGTCCGTCCACGCTCTCCGCGAGGGCCAGTCCGGGAGGATCGTCAGGATCGATCAGACCGGTCGCCCACAACTCGGTCAGCACATGGAGGTCGACATCCTGCTCGGCGCACTTCTCGAGCATCTCCATCGTGCCGAGGAGGTTACCCGCCGGATCGTGCGGCGTGATCTCTCTCTGGATAAGTCCGACTGTAAGTGAATCAACCATAGGCGGGGTGTCATTATACATTAGCACTACCGCTGTAAGGACGATGGACAGTCCAGCAGGCATTATTTTGCGCGCTTGTTTCGGCAACGAGGAATGTCGGTTGCCGCAATTCGCTGTGCTATAATCCGCTGGGCCGCATGGCATCGCGGTGGAGTGCGTCTGATGCAAACGATTTCGCCCGAAAAAACACCCGTTTTCGTAACCGGAGGAGCCGGCTTCATCGGCAGCCACCTGGTCGATTTCCTGCTCGAGAGGGGCCACACGGTCGCCATTCTTGATGATCTCTCGACCGGCTCAAGAACGAACATCGAGGAAGCGCTTCTAAATCCCGGGTGCAGTTTTGTCGAGGGCAGCATCCTCAACGAGAAGCTGGTGGATCGGCTCATCGGCGATGCGAAGCTGGTGTTTCACCTCGCGGCGGTTGTCGGGGTCAGGAATGTCGTGTCGGAGCCGCGGAAGGGAATCGAGGTCAACGTCGGCGGCACCGAGAATGTGCTCAGAGCGTCGGCGAAACACAAAGCAAGGGTGGTACTGGCATCATCATCGGAAGTGTACGGACTGTCGGAGGATATCCCGTTCAGGGAGGACGGAGAGAGGGTTCTCGGCCCGACGAATGTACAGCGATGGTCATACGCGGCAAGCAAGGCGCTGGACGAGCATCTCGGGCTGACGTACGCATCGGAGGGGCTTCCGGTCACGGCGGTAAGGTATTTCAACGCGTACGGTCCGAGAATCGATGAGTCGGGCTACGGGTCGGTGATCGCGAATTTCATGGCGCAGGCATTCAGGGGCGAGAAACTGACGATCTACGGCGAAGGCAGCCAGACGCGCTCGTTCACCTACATCAGCGACACCGTGGCGGGCACTTACCTCGCGGGAACGCATCCCGGCGCGATCGGCAAGGTTTTCAATATCGGTTCGGGAAACGAAATCTCGGTGAAGGAACTGGCGATGGAAATCTGCCGCCAGATCGGGTGCAAACCGGACTTCGAGTACAAGGCATTTGAGGATGTCTATGGACCGGACTTCCAGGACCCGCCTCGACGCGTGCCGTCGATCGAGAAGGCCCGTGATATCCTTGGGTTTGAGCCCAGGGTGTCGCTGGAGGAAGGCCTCAGGAAAACAATCGCCTGGGCGCGGGAGAATTACGTCTCGGCAAACTCCGCTTAGCGAGTGATAGAAAATGGAACCATCGGCATCGGTTCGGGAAAACAAGACCGCGATGCAGCTTCTCGAAAAGATCGACAATCGCACCGCGATCGTCGCGATAGTGGGTGTCGGCTATGTGGGGCTGCCGCTCGGAGTCAGCTTCGCGGAGGGGGGATTTGACGTTTTCGGCTACGATGTCAATCAGAAGACGGTCGAGAGCCTGAACCGGGGCGAGAGCATTATCAAGGACATACCGTCGGACCGCCTCAAGCCCGTGGTGGAATCCGGCAAGTTCAAGGCTACGACTGACGAGGATGTCCTTGGCAAGGCCGATGTGATTTTCATCTGCGTGCCGACTCCATTCACCCGCAACAAGACGCCGGACATCTCATATATAGAGGGCGCAAGCGCGACAATAGCCCGACACCTCCGCTCCGGACAACTCATAATTCTCGAAAGCACCACCTATCCGGGCACGACGCTCGAGGTTGTCAAGCCACGTCTCGATGAAAAGCGTCTGGAGGAGGGCAAGGACTACTTCCTCGTTTTCTCACCGGAGCGTGTCGACCCGGGAAACATGGTCTACACGATCGCGAACACGCCCAAGGTGGTCGGGGGATCAAGCCCGGTATCGACCGAAATCTGCTCGCGACTGTACTCGCTTGTTGTCGGCGAAGACAAGGTGGTGCCGGTGTCGTCGCCGACGGTCGCGGAGATGGTCAAGCTCCTGGAGAACACGTTCAGGGCGGTGAACATCGCGCTTATTTTCGAACTCACTTTCCTCTGCCACCGGATGGGTATCAATCTGTGGGAAGTAATCGACGCGGCGAAGACGAAGCCGTTCGGGTTCATGCCTTTTTACCCGTCGCCGGGCGTAGGCGGCCACTGCATTCCGGTTGATCCGTATTATCTCTATTGGAAAGGCCGCGAGTACGATTTCCATACGAGGTTCATCGAGCTTGCCGCCGAGACCAACCTTCGCATGCCCGACTGGGTGCTCCAGAGGATAACGAGAGTGTTGAACCGGGCCGGGATATCGGTCAGCGGCGCAAATGTTCTCGCTCTGGGTAGCACGTTCAAGCCCAACTGCGACGACGCGCGCAACTCACCTGCAATCAGGGTGATCGAGCTTCTTCTGCATCACGATGCGGACGTGAGCTACCACGATCCCTATGTAAAGAGCATCTCTCTCGGACGGCGAACCGCTGACTACGCGCCCGTACTGGAGCATCCCGTGGAGCTGGAATCGGTCGAACTTACAGATGACATCATCAAGAACGCCGATCTCGTGATCTGCCTGGTTAATCACTCCCTCTACGACTGGGATACAATCCTCTCGAAGTGCAAGCGATTCTTTGATACACGCGGAGTCTCCATCAACTACCCCCAGTACGCGGACAAGGTCACGCTTCTCTGACGACGATGGGACCACTGCAATGAGCCCCGCTCCACTCCAACTTACTCTCGGTAGCGCAAAACTCTCGCTCGAGCCGATGCCCGGCGGACCGTGGATCGAGTTCACTGACTACGAGACCGATATCACCTGGATATCCGGGCGGTTGTTCGTAATGGCAACCAGCTACGGCTTCAACTGCTCATACATCGGTCTTGAGAGACTGGAATGGGAAGCCGAAGGCAAACGCATTGCCGTGACAGGCAATATCGACGATACGAGTGTGTCAGTCGATATGAAGATGCAGGATGATCCGCTACGACTCGTCTCATCGATCAGCATGTCCAATTTGTCGGAGACCGATATCATCCTCGATAGCCTCAGGATCGGATTGATGTGGACGCCGCCGCAATCGTGGTGGAAGTACTGGTCGTACTGGCGGCTTCTGAAACTGCAAGCTGATGTGCAGCCGATGGACGATGCGGGTAGAGATACTGGAATGAAGTTCAGTTCGCTCGCGGATAAGCTTAGTAATGCGGAGCCGCCCACCGAAGGGACGCCGATTGCAGCCGATGAATCTGGGGACGCTGTCGGGTGGATCATCAGCGACGAGAAGCGGTTCCTTCTGATGATGTCGGAGCCTGCGGAGCAGGCGCAGGTTTTTCATCTTGACTTCGTCAGGCGGAGAGGCTCGACTGGTTTCATCATGGGTGGTCTTAGCTGTGGAACCGAGACGCAGATCGGGGCAGGTCAGGCGATTACCGGCACAGAAGTGTCATTTGTACCGGGCAAGGGTGGATGGCCGGAAGCATTTGCGAACGCTGCTGCTCTGCACGGATAGCGGGTTGGCCATTGCCGAGAGCGGGGTGTATAATTTCTTGTCTGGAGCATTACTGGAATCGAGCTTATGCCGAACGGCTATCCCATACTTGCCCGCGTCAACTCGCCCGCCGACCTCAAGTCCCTCACTCTTTCAGAACTAAGGGGATTATGTCGCGACATCCGGGAGTTCATCGTTCATACGGTCTCGCAGACCGGCGGACATCTCGCGAGCAACCTGGGCTCCATCGAGCTTACGGTCGCAGTGCATCGCGTCTTTGACTCTCCCAGGGATAGAATCGTATGGGATGTAGGGCACCAGGCATACCCTCATAAGATCCTTACCGAGCGGAAGGAAAAGTTCCACACCATTCGCCATATGGGGGGATTGTCCGGTTTCCCGAATCCGGACGAGAGTGAGTACGACACCTTCTCGGTAGGTCATGCGTCCACCAGCCTCGCGGCCGCGATGGGCATGGCGAAAGCGAGGGATTTGAAGGGAGAGGATCATCATGTCGTCGCGGTGATCGGTGACGGCGCGATGACCGGCGGGATTGCGTTTGAGGCGATCAACAATGCCGCAAGTCTTCCCACACGCCTGATCGTCGTTCTCAACGACAACGCGATGTCGATCAGTCCGAATGTCGGCGGGATAAGCCGACACCTTTCCTACCTCCGGACTCTGCCGACCGTCCGCAGCATCAAGGCGGCCACTCTGAAGGCTCTGAGGAGAATCCCGCTTGTTGGAAAGCGGATCGCGCGAAGCCTCGACGCGGCGAGTGAGAGCCTGTTCTATTTCGTTACGCCTAGTCGCGAAGGAGTGATGTTCGAGCAGTTCGGCTTCACCTATCTCGGGCCGTTCGACGGGCACAACCTGAAGATCGTGATAGACGTGCTGAGGTCGGCGAAGAACTGGTCCGAGGAGGGACCGATTCTCATTCATCTTCATACGACGAAAGGCAAGGGATTTGTGCCCGCCGAGGGCGCGCCGACAAGTTTCCATGGTGTGGGCGCGTTCGATCCGAAGATAGCTATGAAGGAAAAAGTGCCACGGAAAGGGGACGAGCCGAAGAAACCGACCTACACGAGCGTATTCGCCGACGCCCTGCTGGAGCTTGCGGTGACCGATCGCAGGATCTGCGCGATCACCGCGGCAATGGCCGAGGGCACGGGACTAGACAAATTCCGCGAGAGAATTCCAGAGCGATTCTTTGATGTGGGTATTGCAGAGCAGTTCGCCGTAACGTTCGCGGCGGGTCTTGCCACACAGGGAATGAAGCCGGTGGCAGCGATCTACTCCACATTCCTCCAGCGGGCGTTCGATCAGTGCATCCACGACATCGGGATCCAGAGACTTCCAGTTGTGTTCGCCCTGGATCGAGGCGGAATTGTCGGAGCCGATGGCGTTACGCACCAGGGGCAGTTTGACCTCAGCTACCTCCGGATGATCCCGAACTTCGTAGTGATGGCTCCGAAGGACGAGTCGGAGCTGAGGGACATGCTCTACACCGCGTTCGAGCACAACGGTCCGATCGCGCTAAGGTACCCGCGCGGACCGGCGGAGGGTGTCGAACTAAGAAAGGGCTTCCGGAAGATGCTCATCGGGAAGGGGGAGTTGATCGGAAAAGGGACGGATGTCACTCTTATCGGGATCGGGAACATGGTCGCAACATGCGTGGAAGCCGCGAAGAAGCTTGCCGAGTCGGGCATAGACGCTGCGGTCATCAACGCGAGGTTCGTGAAGCCGCTCGACCGCGATCTGATCGCCGAATGGGCAAAGAAGACGAAGAGAGTGATCACGGTCGAGGAAAACGCGCTCATGGGTGGATTCGGGAGCGCGGTTCTTGAAGCCCTGGACGAGCTCGGGCTTCTGGAAGGAACGACGGATGCGGCGAACGGGGAAATCGAGCCGATCGAGGTTGTGCGGATCGGTCTGCCGGACAACTTCATTGAGCATGGTACGCAGAAGGAATTAAGGGAGAAGTACGGGCTTACATCCGATGCGGTGTACGAGGCCGCAAGGAGCATGGTGGGGAAGGTCCGGTTAGGCCTGGTGGCAGGGACAGAGGAGACTGTGCAGGAGCCAGGGAGAGAGCCGCACCTCGAAGCACAGAGCGACCTCTGAGAATCATGCGCTAGGAATTGCTGAAGCCCTTGAAGTTCTCCATCTCTTCAACGAAGTCTTCATTGATGCGGTACACGCCGTCCTTTCCGTGGACAGGATGCAGCCCGCGCTTCAGAAGCTCTATCCAGTGCGTGGTCGCCACTGCGATCGCCCGCTGCGCGTAGGGATCCAGCGTGCCCAGCGCTCTCAGCATCACCTGGATCGTCCGGCTTTCGAGCACCGGACCGAACTCGGCGCGGAAGCTCGGCTTGAATCCACCATGACCGGGGAAGAACTCGGCGGGATTGATGCCGAGCGCGTCGGCGATCTTGCAGATGACCTCATAGGTAGCCGACGCCTCATCTTTCTCAAGACGGCTGATATAGGACGCTGAGACTCCGCAGATAACGCTGAGTTCCCTCAGGGAGTATTTCTGAGCCTCCCGGTGTTTCAGGAGTATCTCCCCGAAGCTCTGCGATTTCCGTGATGTTCCGGTGGCAGCCAATTTGCAACCTCTCGCAACGTTATGAGATTCGCCGCGAATAGCAGTGTAGCATATACTACACGATTGGGCCAGACATGTTGCATAAACTTACATTCCGCAATGACCGCCGGCTTCGTCACCGCAGGCAACTTACCGGGACCGGATGAATCGTATTACTGGGAAACAGGCGATATTGATGCGATACATGCACGGTTTTCGCGTGCTAATGACGCGTCGGCCTGTGCTAGAATGTGTCGCTGAAGCTGATCGCCGATATTAATAATGATGCGGGACGAAAAGAAGCCAAAAGACCCGGGAGAAGGAAGCGGCGGCAGTGCCGATGAAATCATGTCGCCATCCGGCATGAGCGAGCCGCCGCGAGACCGTCCGGTCCGAATGATGGCCGAGACGCAGTCGAAGAGCATCCTCAACATCACCAATCTTGTAACTCTCGGCATATTGATCGCGCTGATTCTTTTTGTCATAAGGGTCATCTCGGTATTCGGTATCTTCATCTTCAGCTTCGTGATCGCGTTTCTTCTGTTCCCGATGGTCGAATGGCTGACCGACAGGCGAGTACCGAGGGTATGGTCGATCCTGATCGTCTATATCGTAATTGGGGGAATTCTCTTCGGGATTGGCGCGGCCATAGTCCCAGCGGTCATAGCGCAAGGCAACGCGCTGATGGAGCAGATACCCGAGATTTCGGCATCCTGGCAGGCGGAGATCGAGCGAACTCTTGACAGGTTCCAGACGTATCTTGAAACTCAGGGAGTGCGTCCTGAGGACATCGAGAACTACCTGTCCGGCGTTATTCCAACCATACAGGAATGGGCCATAGCGCTCGGTCAGCGTCTGGCCACGGGTCTCCAGGGAGCGGTTGGGAGCATAGTCGCCCTGCTGACGGTTCCGATCGTCGTTTTCTATCTCCTCCTCGACGCGCAGCGCATACGCGAGAGCCTGATGAGGTTCGCTCCCAAACGGACGGCGAACGAGATCCAGAACCTGCTGAACAACCTGTCGGAGATGCTCAATCACTACCTTCG
>CAYLVL010000002.1:0-35171 GCA_964387135.1 uncultured Planctomycetota bacterium | reverse complement strand
AAAAAAAAAGCCGGTCCCCTGTTACCAGGGGACCGGTCGTTCGATCCAAGGAGTAATGGCCAGATGGTTGGTCAGAACCTGACCAGGAACTCACCCCTCAACTTGGCGAGCGTGAGTGCATCAATACCGCTGTGGATGTACTCGAGGGCAATGTCGCTCGCGTCCGTGAGCGGGTAACGGATATTGAGTCGGATCACAACAGGGAGATCCTCCTCATCCTGGTTGGTCCCATCGTAGAAAGTGAGCATGGTGTTAACCACATCCCACCACGTGTGCTCGAACTGCATACCGCCACCAACGAAGTTGCTGGGGAACGGGTTGAGCCCGGACTCGTAACCGTAGTTGATGTTGCCACCGATGCCGGTGAACAGAGCATCGTACTCCTCGAATGGATTATTATCGATCGAGGAGAAACCGGGAACGAGACCGATGTCGGCGTACGCCGCGGAAACGCGGGTGTTGCCGTCATTGTACAGATCGATCCACGCGATGAGACTGCTCTCGTAGTCGTCCCCGTACGAAGCGGAGACGTCGAAGCCCAACTGATCCTTCTGAAGCTGGAAGTACTCGACACGCGCCCGATTGAGGTAGACCTCGCTCAAAAGCTCGGTATCGAGATCGACACCGATGCCCTGCTCATTGCCCACGCCGGTGCCAAGGTAGTTGACACCGATCCGCGCGAAGCAATCGCCGGGGTTGACGGTCGAGCGGCTCTCGCCGAAGCCATAGCTGGCTCGGGCAACAGCAAGACCTTCCTGCTCGCCGAAGCGATGACTTCGTGCGATGAAGGATCGAAGCTCGATCCTGTCGCCGCCGAGGATGATGTGGATGCCTGGTCGGCTGTCAAACCCGTTGTCGAACGCCAGGCCGAACTCTCCGAAGAGAGCATACTGGTGACCGACAACCAGACTGAAGTGGTTGAAGAGATCGCTCGGGTTCCAACCCATGAGCTTCATCATGTCCGCCTCAGCCCAGGCCTCATCAATCAGGAGGTACATGCTGTCCTCATCGCCGTCCAGATAGCTGCCGACGTACTTCAGGAGCACGAAGACGTCGAGGAAATCCGACGGGCTGGCCGCGAAGGCCAGGTCGACCTGATGCTCGTACTCGAACATCTCACCGGGATTGCTGCCGGGGGTACCGGCAATAATCCCCGCATACTGACCGGCGCCGGCGGGATTCTGGAATCCGCCGTACATCTCGTAGTCATTGGTGATGATGTCCTCGATACGGGTGCGGAGCATTCCGCTGATCTGGACATGGCTCATGCCTTCCTCGAGAGCGGTGACTCTCCCCTCAAGGGAGCCCATCCTGTTCTCGAGATCGTCGACACGCATGCCCAGCGTATCGAGCTCCTCCTGGAACTCGTCCATCAGGTCATAGATCATGTCCATGGAATCCTGGAACTCGGCTTGAGTGACATAATCGGACATATCCGGGGTGGGGATGTTCTCCAGCTCGGAGACCAGCCGATCCCAGATTCGTGCCACGACCATTGCCATCTCGTAGCGAGTAAACGAGCGATTCCCACGGAAGGTCCCATCGGGATAGCCCTCGACGAATCCTTCCGCCTGAAGCTTGTCGATCGCGTCATATGCCCAGTGATCGGTGGGCACATCAGTGAACGGACCAGCAACAGCAGGGAGGGCTATCGCCAGCATTGCACACGTGCATGCCAGCATTACGATGATCTTGCGCATTACTTCCTCCTTGGTTTTGGGAAGTTGCAGCGGACCGTTCGGGTTCCCTGCGGGGGCCGTTCTCCGCGATCCCGGATACATAGGAGGAAGTGTCCTGGTTTCCTTCTCCCGTTCTCCTTACACGCGTTCTCCGGCTTCCGCCAGGGCCCCTTATCGGTCCTCGCCTTCATATGACAGTCGCCTCTTTGGGGTAACCAAGGTGCACCTCCTTTCCAACCCCTTATGGCGACTTGCCACCTCACAAGGTTCAACCCCACCCGATGGGTCAAGCATGCATAATACCACTGCTTCCGGGAATTCCGGAAACAATAATATTATCAAGCCTTGAAGACCCCAATTGCACCCGGTGGGATCACAATCAACAGGTTTAGGCGGGATAAAAACACATAAACCCGGTTTGCAATTTACCACCGGGATTGCGGCGAAAATGCTAGCACAAGGCCGGATTGAAATCAACACCTCCTCAACAATCCTGTTGCCGTGCCGTCACATCTAAAGGTCGATTTTACGCGGGTTGATTCTGCCCGAGAATCAACAATCCCAGGTGGTGTAGCAGGTGGCCGAAAATCGAACTGATCCTTATTGCGCAATCCGGGAAAGAAATGTAACCCATGTTAAGATTTTCGTCCCCGGCGGGACGACGGCATGAACCCGTCGAGCCTTTCAGTCATCTTAATTTGCGTCGCCTTCCGGAGCAAAACCGGAGGATTGGCTGTTTGACACGCATTCTGCGGATATGGTATAGATAGTTAATTCGGCCCGCTTCTGTGAGGCCGATGCAAGGGTGCGCGAAAACGGCTCAGAATTATGGCCGCTTTCATGATTTGTTGTTGCTTAAAGGCTGTCCCGGAAGTCACCGATAATATCAGGTGTAGCGTGGTGGTTTTGCGACCTGTTATAAATTATTATTTCATATATTTCAATTCATATTGCATTGAGCGATCCCTCGCGCAATGCGGTCTGTTCTCCGGCCGACGGGAAATTATCGCCCGTGAACGACCGGAGGAGGTGAACATTCATGGGTAGACCGGGCATGAAGCGCCTGGGCGACTTGCTGGTCGAGGAAGGCATTCTCTCGCCGGCAAAGCTTGAGGAAGCTCTCAAGAAACAGAGGGCATCAGGGAAGAGGATCGGCGACGTGCTCCAGGACATGGAGCTGGTCATCGAGTCGCAGGTTTTGGACGCACTGTCCAAGCAGTTGGGAGTACCGAAAATCGACCTGGGAGACGTGCAGCCGGATCCTGAAGTGGCAGCCATGGTGGATCCGGAAGTCATAAAGCGACACAAGGCGATGCCGGTAAGGCTGGATGGAAACGAGCTGATCGTCGCCATGGTCGATCCGTTGAACCTGATGGCGATCGACGACATACGTCTGGCGACCGGCTATGACGTGAAGCCTTACATCTGCTCCGAGAAAGCCCTGGAGATGCGTTTCCAGGAGTTGTACGGCGTATCGCACGAGGCGCAGCAGCACATCGATGAATGGCGGAAAGAGATGATGAAGGATGGCAACACCATCCGGGACATGCTCAAGAAAGCCGCCACGCTGACCGAGCTGGAGGATGCGCCGATTGTACGGTTCGTCGAGGCGATCCTTGAGGGCGCCGTTGATCAGGGAGCGTCGGACGTCCACCTCGAGCCGAAAGAGGACAAGCTGTATGTGAGGTACCGTGTCGACGGCATGCTGCACAGGGTCATGACGGTCCCGAAGGCGGCCCAGGCGGCGGTTATCGCGCGTCTCAAGATCCTCGCCGGACTTGACACATCGGAGCGAAGACGTCCGATGGACGGTCGTATCGATCTGAAGGTCGGAACGGCCAATTTCGACATCCGATTCTCCACCCTCCCCACCATGTACGGTGAGAAGATCGTGATGCGCCTTTTGAACAAGGAGATGGCGCACGCGACGCTCGAACAGCTCGGATTTGAGGAAGATGAGCTGAACGTCTGGAAGGAAATCATCAGGGAGCCTCACGGCATCATCTACCTCACCGGTCCTACCGGCTCGGGCAAATCCACGACACTGATTGCATCGCTGGCATCGATCGCCAATGAGAAGATCAACGTCGTGACCATCGAGGACCCGATCGAGTACCAGCTTCCCACGATCAACCAGGTACAGGTGAACAGGAAGGTCGACTTCTCGTTCGCGGAAGCGCTTCGAACCATCCTCAGGCAGGACCCGGACGTGATCATGGTCGGCGAGACCCGCGACCGAGAGACCGCCGACCTTGCGGTTAACGCAGCACTGACCGGCCACCTCGTATTCTCCACGCTTCACACCAACGACGCGGCGGGCGGCCTGATCCGTCTGCACAACATGGGCGTTGAGCGATTCCTGATCGTTGCAAGTGTTATCGCGATGGTCGCGCAGAGGCTTGTTAGAACTCTGTGCAGGAACTGCCGGGAACTTTACGAATTGTCGGAACACGAGCAGGAGCTTATCGGCCCCTATCTGGGTGCAGGCCGGGATCCAGGCAAACTGAAGCTGTACAAGGCGCATGGATGCGAGCTCTGCCACAACTACGGCTATTCCGGACGAACCGCCACCTGCGAGATCCTTCAGATGACTCGCGAGATCAGGAACATGGTCATGGCGAACGCATCGGTGCAGGACATCAAGCGCGCGGCTCGAAAGGAAGGCATGAACACCCTGTTCGAGTCGGGCATGAAGAAGGTATTCAAGGGCATCACGAGCCTCGAGGAACTTTTCCGGATCGCGCGTCCCGAGGAGGACGAGGACTCATCGCTGGCCCTCAAGGAACGCGCCGCCCTCCTGGCGGAGCTGCCGGAAGAGGTTTACGCGGACTGAGAAGGTTGGCCCCGAAAACGAATTTGAAAACAAGCCCGCGCATCGCGCGGGCTTTTTCCTGCGCGAAGCCTCTCATAGTCCGTCGGGTGAGAACAGTTCGATGAGCAGTTGACCTCCAGCCCGTTTTCTGACAAAATCCCTTAGGTAGATGAGGACGAGGGGCGGGGGAAGAGCCTTCATGACCGCGACACAGACGCGTTCCGTTTCTCTTTACATCCACGTACCGTTCTGCCGCGCTCGGTGCCTTTACTGCGCCTTCCCTGCCCGACCCGCCGGACCGTCCACCCAGACGCAGTACGTGGAATGCCTCTGCGGAGAAATGGAGAAGTACTTCGAGAGCGCACCCGACGCGAGGGTGGACACGGTATATGTGGGCGGGGGAACCCCCTCCACGCTGGGCATCGGTGATCTCGAATTACTGCTCGCGGCGGTCAGGCAGCTTGCCCCGGACGCATCCGAGATCACCATGGAGGTGAATCCGCATCCGGACGATCTGCCCAAGATCCCCATCCTGCTCGAAAACGGCGTTAATCGCCTGTCGATCGGGGTTCAGAGTTTCAATGATGAGGAATTGAGCCTGGCAGGAAGACTTCACGACTCCGAGGACACGCGACAATTCATCAAAGCCTGCCGTGAGTGCGGCTGCTCGAACATGTCGTTTGACCTGATGCAGGGGCTTCCGGGTCAGGATATCGAGAGCTTCCGCAGTTCGCTGGAGGAAGCGACCGGTTTCGAGCCGGAGCACATAAGCCTCTACAGCCTGACAGTGGAATCGGAAAGCAGGCTCGGCAGGCTTCCCGAGAGGCAGTTCAGGACGCTGAATCTTCCGGACGGCGACGATCAGGCGAGGATGTACGATCTCGCACGGCAGATGCTGAGGGCTGCGGGCTACGAGCAGTACGAGATATCGAACTTCTCGAAGCCAGGTTATCGCTGCCGGCACAACATGGTGTACTGGTCGGGCGGAGAGTATGTCGGATTCGGGCCGAGTGCAACAAGTTATGTTGGTGGCGCCCGATTCAGGCGGATATCGAACGTGGATGGGTATCTCGAAGCCCAGGCGCAGGGGAAGAACACGATCGAGTTCATGGAGAGTCTTTGCTCGCGCAGGTCGGCGGCGGAAGCGCTGGTTATGGGGCTGAGGCTTTCGTCGGGAATCGATCCGAAGCGAATAGAGACGCGTTTCGGGGTGAAGCTGACCGATCTGGTGGGGGAGGCGCTGGAGAAGTACCGGGACGAGGGGCTCCTGGTAATGGATGATGAGTCGATACGCCTGACGGAGGGCGCGTACTTCGTATCGAACGCGATATTCAGGGAGATCATCAAGTAGACAGGAAACATGGGATCAGGGGGAAAACCGCCATTCGCTCCCCGCATGTCATAGCTGCGATTGTCACCGTTGTTGCGGTAGTGCTCTTTCTGGCATTGAAGCCTGCGCTTGGATTCCAGTTCGGCCTGAGAACCTACTGGCCGGGATTTGTCCTGTTATTTTTCGTCGTCTGGTACTATGCATGGATACAGGCAGCCAGGCACTCCCAAAGCTGAGGCAAGAGGCTTGTTCTTTGACCACGAGCACATTTATCTTCAGTGGCTCAAGTTGCGCCGTCCGTTTCCGGTAAGGTTTGCGGTATGGTACAGCGCACTCGGCTGGCTGATTGCTTTCGTGCTCTCCCCGTTCTGGGTCATCATCGGCGCTCTGGATTTCTTCCACTTCATCCCGAAAGTGCTCCATGATGATGCCGCAAATCCGATGGGCAAGCTCATACTTGCGAGCCCGGTCAGGACAGAGGACATATATCAGATATCGCGAGTTGGGCTAGAAGGATTGTTTTTGCCCATGGCGGGCTGCTGGCTCTGGTAATAATACCCTTCGTTCTGCCCAATTATGGAATCATCTGCCTGCTTCCATGGGGATGGATTCTGTATCTGCAATATCTCGTTCTGATTGAGACTGCGGTGCTGGGGGCTGCACTTCCCCGCTGGATGACAACATACGGCTTGCTTCTGTTTCTGTACGCAACACCAATCGTGATGGGCGGTCCTTTTCTGCTGGTTACATACTTCGACTTCGTGCGGCTCGGTAATGCAGGCTGCGGAATTGCAGCCGGTACCGTCCTGCTGCTCGCTCTGATACCTCTGACTTCCAAGGCGGCACCGTGGACATTGAAAAAGCGTCGAAGCGGTGCCTGGGAGTCATGAAGCCGGCCTGAGGCGGGCGGTCCGACAGGAGTGCCTCGCGCACGAATTGGATTGATGAAATCGGGCTCCGGCTCAAAGAACCATTGTCGTTTCCTCGCCTGAGCCGACGGGGACGGTCACGCTCGCGAGGCATGGGTGGTGCTGGACCTGATCGACGTATCCTTTCAATATCTCCCCGTGACTGATCACGTTATCGGCAACGAGAAGTCCGCCGCGCTTTAGGCGCCAGAGGATCGGCTCGAGCAGGTCCTGGTAGTACTTCTTGTCGCAATCGAGGAAGACGAGGTCGTAGGGGTCCTCAAGCGTCGGGACGATTTCGTGAGCGTCACCCTCGAGAATCTCCACCACATCGCCCACCCCTGCCCTGTCATAGGATTCCCGCGCCATCGAGACTTTCTTTGGATCGTGATCCATCGTGGTAAGGGAGCCTTCGGTGAGCTTGAGAGCGCTCGCGAGCCATGTACCCGAGTATCCCGCGCTTGCACCGATCTCCAGCACGTTCTTCGCCTGCATTGAGTAGACGAGCGTCCAGAGGAACCTGCCGGTCGCGGGAGGTATCGCCATGAGATGCGCGCCGGGCATCCTGTTCCGCTCCTGAATCTCCTCAAGAACCTCGTTGGCCTTCTGTCCCACCATGAGTTCATGAACCGGGACATCCGGATCGCGATGATCAGCGGACAATTTGACAACGATCAATACACCCTCGCCGAGGGGGAAGCTAACCGTCGCCGCCAATCTGGACTTGAAGAAATCCGACAGGGCAGCTTCCGCCTGCCCGCCTCCCTGGAGTGTGTCGGTCAGCACAAGAAGACCGTCGATATCGAGAAGATCCCAGCCCTTCCGGAGTCTGTGAATCCAGTCAGGCTCGAGGAGTGATGCCACGACAAGATCGGAGCCCTTGCCGGGTATGGACCCCGGCTCGCCCGGCTCGGTCTCCCTGACCGTGATGCGCTCCATTGGGCTATCGGTGTCGTCGCGGAAATCCCAAAGCGGATCGGCGCCAAGGAGTTCGACATTCGGCGCGAGTCTTGCCCTTGAGAGGCAATTCTGGAGCTTGAGGAACCTGCGGGGATTGGTTTCCCACGCGGTGACCTCACCATCGGTCTCGTTCGCCGCTCCCGCGAGCCATATGATGGAGCTTGCAGCGCCGCCCCATCCGCCCATGTCGCTCATGCGGGTGCGCCATGTCGATCTGGCGAGGATGTAGAGAAAAATGCCGACCTCGTCCGAGATGACCCTGAAGCGCTCGTACTCCGGAGCGCCCTCGGCCGTCTCCTCGGTCGCGCGAATCGCGCACTCCTCGATTACCCCCCTGAAATCCGCCGGTATTGAGTGGTCGCCGTTCATGTTCGTTCAATCACTACAGTCGAGCGCACGCAGGTGCTATACTCGCCTGAAACCGGTATGCTTCGGGAAGCCTATTCTACCCGATAAGGGCGCGGAATACAGCAATGTTGAAGCCTTGCAACGGACTACTTGCGATTGCCCTCACTTTTCTGCTTTTCATTCCCGTTGAATCGGAATGCCTTGAGGAAACGGATTCGGACGGGCCGGATATGGAAAGGCTCATGGCTGATGTGTACTACCTCGCGTCCGACCAGCTGGAGGGCCGTCTTGCAGGATCACCGGGAGCGCACATGGCCGCGGCATATATCGAGGAGCAATTCGCATCGCTCGGTCTTGTGCCTGCGGATTCGGTCGATGGTGACTACTTCCAGGAATTCGAGATCACGAAGTCGGTCAGCCTCGGAGAGTTCAACCATCTCGCGATCAACGTGTCGGGAGTGGTCATCGAGCCGGTTGTGGAGGTCGACTACACGCCGCTCTGCTTATCGTCGGACGGCATGGTTGACGGAGAGGTCGTGTTCGCGGGATATGGCATCACCGCGCCGGAGTACGGATGGGATGATTACGCCGAGGTCGATGTCGAGGGGAAGATCGCGTTCTGCCTTAGAGGAGAGCCCGGGCAGGATGATGAGCAAAGCGTCTTCAACGGATCTCAACCAACCCATTACTCCAATATCGGCTGGAAAGCATTCAATGCGCTGAATCATAAAGCAACCGCGCTGATTCTTGTCACCGGACCAATGAACATCCCCGAAGGCGAAGAGGATGAGCTTGCTTCCCTGGAGAGAGCAATGCCGTTCAACGAATCGGGGCTGCCGATCGTCCAGATCAGCCAGGAGGTTGCGGGTGTATTATGGAGCAATATGGGAGCGCCTCTGGCGATGTACCAATCCGAGATGGACAGGCACATGATGCCGTTCGGCACGCTTCTGGAAGGCGTGCATGTCTCGCTGGGAGTGGATCTCGAACGGGAGCAGGTGAGGACGTGGAATGTGGCGGGGATTCTGCCTGGCAGCGATCCGGCATTGCGAGAAGAGTATGTTGTTGTCGGAGCGCACTACGACCACATCGGATGGGGGGAGATCCTCAGCAAGTACGAGGGAGAGGATCGGCAGATACACAACGGTGCCGATGATAACGCATCGGGGACATCCGGTGTCCTCGAGCTGGCGCGGATGTTCGTCTCGTCGCCGAAGCGACCGTCAAGAAGCATTCTGTTTATCTGCTTCACGGGGGAGGAGATGGGTCTACTGGGATCAGGCGCCTACGTCCGGCACCCTCTCGTTCCACTTGAGCGTACAAGCGCGATGCTGAACATGGATATGATAGGCAGGGCGGGCTCCGGTGAAGGCGGCGAGATGATCTGCATCGTGAACGGGGTGGGGAGCAGCGACGAATGGTCGGAAATTGTGCCGGAGAGAACACCGGATGGGGAACTGGAGCTGATCTCAACTCCCGACCCCATCGGCGGAAGCGACTATGTTCCGTTTCTCCTCGAGGAGATTCCGATTCTGTTCTTCATCACGGGCATTCACGATGACTACCATCGCCCGACAGACGATGCCGATCGCATCAACTACGAGGGAATGGCGTCGGTGATCGAGACAGTGTACGAGATCGCGTGGGAAATCACAGAGCGTCCCGACATGATGGCGTTTCATCGGGTGGAGCAGCCGATCATGTCCGGCAGCGACGAGGGAGGACCATCGTTCACGGTCTACCTTGGAACGGTGCCGGATTTTGCGCACACAGAGGGTGGATTCTGGATAGCGGATGTCCGCGAGGGCAGTCCGGCGGAGGAAGCCGGGCTGATGGCGGGCGACCGGATACTCGGAATCGACGAGTATGAGGTGAACGACATCTACAGCTACACGTACGCGCTCGGGCAGTTCGAGCCGGGAGACACAGCGGAGATAACGGTCATCAGAGAGGGAGAGGAGCTCACCCTGGTGGTGACTTTCGGCGCAAGGGAAGAGGACTGATTATCTGCGGGAAATAAGTCAGGTCGGTGGAAGTCCCTGAGCCGCGGCAGGCATGACCAGGATGTTGGTCCAGCTCGCGTCGCCCTGGGTGTTTGTTACCACCACGGTTATCCCGCCCTGTCCCCAGGTCCTGCTGTTGTAGACAACGGGATAAAGGATATTCGCCTCGAAGCTGTTGAGATCGCCGGTCATTGGCTCGCCCTCGGGATCGGCCGACCGGATTTCGAACCAGTCCAGCTCTGCTCCTGACGCCGTCAGGACGAATTCTATCTCGACCTCGATCCCTTCGGGGAGCCTGAGCGGCCGATCGGTCGGATGCTCGGTGCCCTCGACCAGCATGGTCAGATCGATTTCCGATGGCTGGGTTTCGGGGGGCAGGGTGGACGGTCCGGATGAGGGTGGCTGTGATGGGGGCGCAGTGCTGTAATTGCGGCTGCCGCCGTCCGAGCCGGCCTGCTCGTCGGATCCATCACCTGCATCGAGCGAGTCGTCAACGGCGGGCGCATCGGGAGTGACCGCCCTGCCCACACCCGCCGGGTCGGTTCGACCTGCGTCGACGTCCCTCGGTTTTTCACCGCGTCCGCCCGTGCAGCCAAGGATCGGTATGAGCACGAACAGAACAATACAAGTGAGCGGTATGAGGATTCCGTATCTTCTCAGCATGGATAGTACCTCCCCGTGTGAATTCCCCCTGCATCGACCGCTATTTCGTTGTGAAACTCACTCGCCGCCGTGCAGACCCGGAGACATCGCCGGAGACACGGGAAGATTGCGCATGAAGGTGTCGCCCTGACGGTTAACGACAGTGATTATTATTCCGCCCTCCTGCCACAATCGCATGTTGTACGTAAAGTTATAGGAAACATCAGCCTCCATGCCCTCAAGTTCCCCTCCCTTTGGGATCATGTGCCCGCCGCTGGTGGTGATCATGTAGCGCGCAAGCTCCGAGCCGGTGGCGGTGAGATGGAACCTCACTTCGACCATCTGGTTCTCGTACAACTCAAGGGGCTCATCAATCGGATGCTCCGATCCGTTCACAAACACCTTGAACTCGACATCGGCGGCTTCGATGATCTTCTCAGTCGGTGCACCGCCGCTGCCGTCATCGATCTCCACATCCGGGGCCGAATCCTCGTCGTCCTCCTGCGACTCAGCGACATCCTCGAGGCTCCAATCGACATCCGGCGTAACCGCCCGGCTCTCATCGTCCTCGCTCGTCACCCGCACGCCCTGATTGGACGCACAGGCAGCGAAAGCCGGGAACAGAAGGACGAGCCCCGATAAAATCAGAATCGCTGCGGCATTTCTCCCTACCATAAGTTAAGCACCTCCACTTCGACTAATAGTTTGGATTTTACCAGATGCAGGATGCATGTGCACAATGCCCGCATTCATCGAGACACGCCCCGACCCGGCTTTGTTCACCCCGGGACGTTCTGGTAGAATTGCTCGACCCGATGGAAGACATCCCGATATCCCAAAGCCCGCCCGCTCTCACATTCGGGGACAGCGCCGTGATCGCGCTTCGGGCCTGCCAGACGGTGCTCCAACGCAGGCATTTCGATCCCTTTCCCCAGCCGGGACACATAAGGGCTCTCACGCGGATACTCAACACGCTTCCCGTCTCAATGCGTATCCGGATCGCCGATTTCGTAGGGGTATCGGTCTCCCGGTCGGCAGACGAGTTCAGGAAGATCGATCCGGACGCTGTCGCGAGCTGGGTGATCAAGGGCTATACGGCGGATCGATATCCCGGCGTGATACTCGGCGCGCCGGGGCTCGCGGTGACCTTCCTTTCAGGCCTGACAGGATTCCCCTACCTTCCCCAGCCGCTTCTGTTCAACGCCAGAAGGGACATGCATCCGGATGACTCCCAGGCATACCTGGATGCGGGCAGGGAGATAGCGGAACCTCTTCTCGAAAAGCATAAATCAATCGAGGCGATAATTCACTTCGATCCGGTGCACGATCGGTTCCTGATCAGGAGGGTGGTATTCGTCCGCACAAGGTATCTCGAGCTGCCGCGAGCGTACCGGAGGTTCATCGAGGAGCGCCTGACTCCCGGATCGCCGGTGATTCTCCTGGACTGCCGGTTCCGGTGGCTCATGGCCGAAATTTCGGATCGCCTGTATTTTCAGCTCGGAGGTCTGGGGGGAGTTGCGCCAGAGGAGTACCTTGATGAGACGGAGCCGTTGAAAGCCTACCGGAACCTGTGGGGGGCATCGGAAGATGCAAAATGGAGGCTGGACCGGGACTTCGTGAGCAGGCCGGAGAGCGAGTGGGGGACAACCGGGGATTTCATCGATGAGGCCGGGGAAATCGCATCGAAAAGCGGGCACAAGCCGATAAGGGTGATCCACGCTCATCCGGGAGAGCTGTCGAGGCGGGTGTTTTCCATGTACCGGAGAACCTGGCAGGGAGACAGTCCCCCAAGGGACGCTTATATCGGTGTCTTCACTCATACCGAGCCGAGATTTCCGCTTGTCACGGGGAGCATGCCGATTTGGCTCCCGTTCATTACGGACGACAACATCCCTCTCGCCGAGGAGATACTCGAATGCCGGCGACAGAAATCGGGGACAATGGAGCCCGAGGGCGCCGCGTATGTGACTCTGCATCCCTCCTTCTGCGCACCACCGGACATGGTGCAGCTCTCCACCTGGCGTGACCTTCTGTCAAGGCATTTCGCGGAAGTGAGATTCCTTGGAATCAACCAGGGTCGATATCCGTACGATCTGGGCAGCTATGTGGCCATGTATCCCGCGCTGACATCAGCCGCCGCCAAGGCGGAGTATCCGGGTACCCCGTTCCGCCGCCCCACATTCGCCGAACTCCAGGAATTCCTCGCAGGAAACGCCTGAATCCCGCATTGCATTTCATTGAAAAGGCTGAATTCCGTACGTTCCGATTCACTCCCGGCAATCGGATACTAGTTATGCGTAACAGGCTGAGCCACGGATTGGCTTGAAGATCAGATGAGCGACGAGAAGAATCGCACCGAGAGGATCGCGGATGAGATGCGCCGGGAGTCCGGTACCGGTGCGGACATCCGCGCGCTCGCCGAGCTTATCGGGCTGGCTTCCAGGCTGAACTCGTCGCGTTCCCTGGAGCACCTCCTCAGCAATTTCTCGCGCGGACTTGCCGATCTCTGGCCGAAAGCCGGAGTGAGGCTCTGCGAGATCGACAGGGGGGCCGGATGTCTTGTTCCGCTGGAGCCGATGGACGCGGATCCGATACCTCTCAAGGGCAGCCTGCTCGGAAATACCGCAATGGACGGCGAGTGCAGGACAATCGAGGACCTTGACGAGGACCCGGCCTACATTCGCGGCAGAGAAGCTCCTCCCGGGCTTACCTGGAAGAGAGCCATCGTATGCCCGATACCGATGGACGGCATACCGAGCTATGTGGTGGGAGTGTTTCTGTCGGGAGAAGCAACCGTAGGCAAGCGCGACGCGAATGTCATGCGACGGGCGGTCATGCTTCTGGAGCCGCTGGTGAATCGCTGGAGGTCGCAGGAGAGCCGACTGGCTGCTTTCAAGGCCATCGCGAAGGCGATCGCGTTTGCGGTGGACGCGCGTGACCCGCATCTTGTGGGTCACGGCGAGAGAGTGAGCGAGTTCGCCGAGGCCGTCGCGAGAGTACACGGTCTTGAAACCGGCTACATAGACAGGCTCGGGCTTGCGGGGCTTCTGCATGATATCGGCCGGCTGGGTATACCCGAGCGCATCCTGTCAAAGCCGGGGCCTCTCACCCCAGAGGAATTCCGGGTCATTCGCGCGCATCCCGAATTATCGGTCCGTTTTCTCGGGAGGGTGGATTATCTTGCCGACGTGTTCTCCGCGATGCGCCACCATCACGAACGCTACGACGGCAAGGGCTATCCCGACGGCCTGGAGGGAGAGAATATCCCGCTTGGCGCGAGGATACTGACGGTCGCGGATGCCTTCGACGCAATGACGTCGCCCAGACCCTTCCGCTCGCCGCTGAGCGACGAGGAGGCTCTTGTCGAGCTCGGCCGGGAGAAAGGAAGGCAATTCGATCCCATTCTCGTCGAATCGTTCATGAGAGCCTACGAGGACAAGATGATCCTCTCACAGAACGTCCTGAGGGCCGATGATCCACTCGCCGATCTCCGCCTGCTCGATACGGGCAGGTCGCAGTAACCACACCGAAATCCCCACCGGAGCAAGCCCCCCGTAACCCCAGTCGGAGCACCATGGATTTTTGCGCGCGACTTCGCTCTCTGTTAACATTCCGGGCACATACAGGAAAGACGGTGGTTCAGATGGACTCAAGAAACGAGGAGTTCGTACATATCGTCAGACTCGACCCCGGCGAGAAGATCATGGAAAACCTTCTCGGCTACCTGGCGGAACACAAAGAGGAGATTCCCTCCGGATTTCTTACCGGCATCGGCGCGACATCCTCGTGCGAGATCGGCTGGTACGATCTAACCGATGAGGAGTACAAGACGACCCTCATCGAGGAGAACTGCGAGATAACGACGATGATCGGGAATGTGGCCCGGGCGGAAGGCAAGCCGATCGCACACGTCCACATCACGCTGGGCAGAAGGGATTACTCTGTCATCGGGGGGCACCTGGTCGAAGGGACAATCAGCGTGACCGGCGAGATCTGGATACACAAGGCGCCGTTTCACGTCGGGCGGTCGTCTGCCCGTTTCAAGGGTCTGAAGCTCATAGATTTCGAGGCGGAATGACATCTCTATTCGATTTCGACTCAGTGGCATACTCTGCTCCGGCATCGGATCCGGCCGCCGGGCCTATACCGATTATCTCCGACGCCACATTCAACATCCCGCCTGGAGTTCTGGCCGTGATTACCGGGCCTTCAGGATCGGGCAAATCCACCCTTCTCCGTCTTTTCAACCGTCTCGCCGATCCGACTTCCGGCGTGATCCGCTTCGACGGCAGGGACATCCACGAGTATCCGGTCATGGACCTTCGCAGGAGAATCGGCTGGGTCCCGCAGGTACCGGTCAGGTTCCCGGGCACCGTGCAAGAAAATCTGCGACTTCCGTTCACGCTTTCAAAGGATGTGACCCGGGAAAAAGAGGAAATCGAGAAGCGTCTCTCGGAACTGAAGGCGCTCGGTCTGCTCCCCGGCAATCTTTTCGAGCGGAAGGCGGAGGATTTGAGTGTCGGCGAGGCCCAGCGTCTGAATCTGTTGAGAGCGCTCGCGCTGGAGCCGGACGTGATGCTGCTGGACGAGCCGACAAGCGCGCTCGATCCCGAAGCCGCCGACAGACTTCTCGACCACATACGGGAGATCAAAGGGACAAGGAACCTCACTACGGTGATGGTGAGCCACAGGCCGGATGAGGTCAGGCGGATGGGAGAGCTTGTGTTGAAGGTGAGCAACGGCAAAGTCCGTGCAGTCGACCGGGAAGGAGATGAAGGCAATGTATGACGGGTTAATAGAGGTCGAATGGTACGGAGTCCTGATCGGGTTGGGGCTGGTGGCTGTAGCAATCGGGCTTACATGGTTCAACGGATTCGGCATGGAGAGGGACATCACCGTGGGCATCCTGCGGTCGCTTCTGCAACTGACGATTCTCGGGTATGTCCTCGTCTATATCTTCAGCATCAGGCAGATATGGATCACCGTGCTGCTCCTCGCGGCAATGGCGCTTGCCGCGGCGTTCACCGCAAGGGGACGAATCAGGAAGCCGTACCCTGGGGCAATACCGATTCTCTGGCTGAGCATCCTGGCCGGATCGTTCTTCTCCCTCTCCTATGTCACGCTGATTGCGATCGGTGATCCTGTCGCTCTGACCCCGCGTTATCTCATCCCCCTTGGTGGGATGGTAATCGGCAACACATTGAACGGGATGTCACTCGCGGGAGAAAGGCTCCGGAGCGAGCTCGACGCGCATCGCGACCGAGTCGAGGTCCTCCTGGCACTGGGCGCGAGCTCAGTAAGGGCCGCTCATGACTGCACCAGCGCGGCGTTTACGGCTGGGATGATCCCGACCATCAATGCCCTGATGGTGATCGGGCTGATCCAGATACCCGGGATCATGGTCGGACTTGTGTTGTCGGGACAGGACCCTCTGGTCGCAGCGAGATACCAGCTCGTAATTATGTTCATGCTGGTCGGAGGGAAAGTGCTCGCGCTCACGCTGGGTCTCAAAATGTCAGTGAGGAAGTACTTCACACCGGAGCATCAATTGAGGAGGGAGTTGTTGTAGGGGGTAAAGGATGCAGGAAGAAAAAAGGGCGCGGCAAGCAGCGGCCCTACGGATTCCTGGAGCGCCCGCCGCTGGCGGGCAGGACCGCCAGCCTCCGGCTGGCATCTGTAGGAGCGTTGCTTGCCACGTCCGCTCGCTCGCTTACGCTTGCGGCTCAGATTCTCCCGATTTGCTTTCAGGAATGCAGGTTACTTATACGGATCGACGCCGGTTTCGGTCGCCACGTTGCACGCGTGCTTCAAGTCCTCGATGTTCATCTTCACCTGCTCGGCGTAGTCAAGATCGGCTCCGGGCTCGCCCTCTTTTCTCAGCCTGAAAGCAGATGCTCCCGCGACGAGGCAGTCCGCGCCTGCGAGGGAAAGATCGCCGGCATTATCGGTGTTGACACCCCCATCCACCTGAATCAGCCCCTTCCAGCCCGACGACCGCGCCATGTCGGCGAACCGGGCGACCTTGCGGGCGGATTCGGGGATGTGCACCTGCCCCGCGAAGCCGGGATTGACGGCCATGATGATGACGAGGTCGGTCATCGGCAGGACATCGACCAGCGTCTCGACCGGTGTGGATGGATTCAGCGCCACGCCCGCCTTCGCGCCGTTCTCGCGGATATGGCCGAGTGTCCGGTGCAGGTGTACGCACGCCTCCTGATGAACCGCGATGTATTCGCATCCAATCTTCAAAAGCTCCGGGATGAGGTCATCGGGATTAGTCACCATCAGGTGCGCGTCGAGCGGCAGGGAGGTCACATGCCGAACCAGTTTCACCACCGGAGGCCCGTAGGTAAGGTTCGGCACGAAATGGCCGTCCATGATGTCGAGATGGATCCAGTCGGCGCCGCCTTTCTCCGCCATCTCGGCCGCTTCGCAAAGCCCTGCAAGTTTAACTGCAAGAATCGAAGGTGATATCAGTGTCATTATCTCTCCCGGTCTGAATCAAATTAGCCAGCAGTCGAATGCAGATTGTAACTCAAAACGTCTCTTCCCTGATAATCCTGTTTCCGAAGTATATCCTGACCGTCGTGCGACCGTAGCTTGTAACGAGTTGCTCGACGGTGGTCGGTCCGGTGTGATCCTGCGCGTAGACCTCTTCAGTCTCGTACCTGTCGGTCACCGTAATGCGCACCCGTACGGTGCCGGCGGACTCGGGTACCGTCACCGACACCCTGGATACTCGCCGTCCCAGTGACTCCTGGGAGGTTGGACACGACAATGTCAGCAGGACTTCGCTGCCCTGCATAACCTGCGAACCGCCCAATGGATACTGACTTGATACGGTTTCCTCGTGCACGCCGGGGACGTAAATCCGGTTGACGCGTCTGAGCACGAGCCGCTCCTGATCGATGATCTGAAGAGCGTCCTCGTACGCCATCCCCTCCAGGCGGGGCATCTCTACCGCGCGATTCAGCGGTCCGGCGGAAGTGACAAGCTCCACCGGCTCGCCGAGCGCAATTGGCGCTCCGGGCGGCGGGCTCTGGTTGATCACAGTTCCGTTGGGAGCGATGTCCGAGTATCTTGGAGTAAGGAACTGATGACCGACGCCGAGGTTGTCGAGAATGGAGACCGCCTCGGCCCGATCCAGCCCGATGACATTCGGCGTGGTGAGGGTGCGCGAGCCGAGGGATACATCCACAAGCACCTCCCTGCCTATTTTGACTCTCGCTCCGGCCGCTGGTAGCTGCTCCATGATCCTGTCGGTCTCGACATCATCGGAGTAGGCCTCATTGCGAATTCTCAGGACAAGCCCGGCCTCCTCCATCTTCACAGCCGCCTCTTCATAGACCGTGCTTAGAACATTTGGCACCGTCGTGTCGGGCTTGTCACCCGCAAGAAAAGCCCAGGACTGGTAGGCGAGAAGACTGCCCGAGAGAACGAGGAACAGGACAACCGCGAGCCAGAGGACGACCGCTACGGCGCGCGCCTCACGACGTCGCTCCGCGATGGACGGTCCGAGAACGTCATGGGATCGGGGCGACACCAGTGGAGGAGCGGACGCGCGTGTCTCTCTCACGCGCCTGCTGGACATCCGTCTGCCCGTCTTGCGGCTGCCCACCGAGCCCTTCGGTGCAGCCCTGCTGCCGCGTCTGGCGCTCACGTGTCTCCTCCATCGATCCGACCGGTGAACTTCTCACCGACTTCGATCCGGTACCCGTTGATGAAATCCCTGCCCGATACCGGCTTCTTACTCGGCGGTTGAATTGATGTAATCAGAAGCGCGCCATTGCCGCATACGACGACGGGCCCGTTATCTATCAGCTCCACAACTGTGCCCGGTTCGGCCTGCGCTTCTGTTGATCGTGTGTCCTTGTCCGCCGCCATGACCTTGTAATGGTCGTCCCGGAACATCGTTCTTGCTCCCGGGTCCGGTGAGAACGCTCGAATGCGATTTCGGACTTCGATCGCATGACGGCTCCAGTCCAGCCAAAGGTCGTCTTTCTCGATTTTCGGAGCCTTCGTCACCTGCGACTCGTCCTGCGCAACCGGCTCGATATCGTCCGCTTCAAGACCGTCGATCGCGCGAACCAAGAGCCTTGCACCAAGTGGATACAGCTTCTCGCAAAGACTCCCGTGATCGTCGTCAGGTTCAATCGGAATCTTCTCCTGAAGGAGGATATCGCCTGCGTCCATGCGCTTGTGGACATACTGGACACTGACACCGGTGATTTCATCTCCCTCCAGAAGAGCGTATCGCACCGGTGCAGCACCCCGCCACCTGGGCAGAAGCGACGGATGAACATTAATCGAGCCGTAAGGAGGAGTCTCGGAGATCGACGATGGGATGAATTCACCATAGCTGACGACCGCAATGATGTCAGGCTTTGCATCATTGATTGCATCCCGAGCAGCTTCGTCTTTTATGGATTCGGGCTGGATCAATGGGATTCCGAGTTCCTCTGCGGCAAGTCTAACCAGGCCCGGAACCAGTTTCCTGCCACGGCCCTTCGGGCGATCGGGCCGGGTCACGACAAGCATGACCTGGTGCGAGCTTTCCTCAAGCGCCCTGAGCGCGATCTCCCCGATATCGTCCGTGCCCAGAAAGACCACTCGCATCAGCCCGATCCCTCCTCGCATGCAAGAGTGGCCGGAACTTCCATGCCGATCGCTTCCATGAGTCGCACGGCGACTTCCATTGGAACATCGACTTCGCCGATCACCCTGTCCGAAAAGGCGCCATGATAGTCGGAACCGCCGGTCACGATGCAGCCACGTTTGCGAGCCAGAGCCTCAAGGTCGTCGAACAGCTTGCCGGTCTGCTCGGGATAGTAAAGCTCGAAGCCGTGCGCTCCCGCATCAAGGATTTGTTCAAGGAACTCAAGGTCGGGAAAACGCAGGGGATGGCCGACGATGGCAATCGCGCCGACGTCGATCAGCATGCCCAGCGGCTTCTCAAGCGGTGTCTCGTGATCCACCCAGGCTCTTGACCCGAACGTCAGGAATTCGGAGAAGAACCTGACTGCTTCCTCCAGATCATTGATATACCCGCGGGCACCAAGAGCTTTGAGAATATGCGGCGGCATCGGCGGATTGCCATCGCTTTGTTTATAGACCTCCTCGATTGGCACTTCGTAACCGTATCTTGCGAGCTTCTTCAGGATTTTGCGGCATCTGGTCTGAAGGTAGTCGTAATGGCTTTGCAGGAAATCGGCGCATCCCGGATCGTCGAGCGGCAGACCGTATCCCAGGAGATGCACTTCAAGTCCGCGAAACACTGTGGAGAACTCAATTCCGCCAAGCCCGATAATACCGAGTTTCTCGCATGCTCTGAGGAATTCCTCCACTCCGCCCATGGTATCGTGATCGGTAAGAGCGGCGACCTTGATCTGGTGTGCGGCGAAAGCGGCAGCCAGCTCGGACGGGGTGAAGGATCCGTCGCTGGCGGTTGAATGGCTGTGGAGATCGACATGCATGCGATCGGTCCGGGAATACCGGTTTTATGCCCTGTTGAATTGTACTTGCTGGCGATGAAGGGCGTCAAACGTGCTTGACGGGAAGAGGGGAATCGCAGTTGAATCCGCCCCGGCTAATCTTCGAGCCAGCCGGGACGTTCCCTGTAGGGTCTGAAAGCGCGTCGATCCACCCAGCCGTCCAGGACCTTTCCCACCTCGAATGCATACCAGCCCTTGCGGTAGAACCGCGCAGTCAGTGGAAGCCTCGGCATCACCGGCATACCGAACCGATCCGCGACCCGGCTCGCTTCCTTAAGATCGTTGGAGCGGTATTCCTGCTCGGTTGATTCCTCCATGTCCACCTCAATCAGGCCAAGATCTCCCGTGAGCGATCGGACCGATGAAGACCCGACCCAGAGCAAAGGCCCAACCGCCCCCATCGATCCCGGGCAGATATTCAGAATCGACCTGACCAGGCCCAGTGCCTCATCAACGACGGTTTCATCGGCGTCCGCCGGCATCGATCCAAGCTTTACAACCTGCACATGCCCGTATTTCTTAGTATACTCGGCCAACTGATCCACGAAGGGAGCGAAATCGTTCTGTGAAGGCAGGCTGTCCCCAAAATGGATGAGAAGATCAACCGGAAGCCTGAATCTACCGGCACCATTCAGGACTTCGAGGACATTCCCGACATCGAACGCCGGGCTTCCATTCATCCAGTCCAGACGGAGAACACCGAGAGCGCAGGTTTCAACGAGATTCCTGATGGGCGGCGACGGATCGTCCTGCTTCAGTTCCACGACGGGCAAGACGCCGCGCCTCAGGATTTGTGCGGCGACACGCTCCGCGAATTCGAGTCCCTCACGGGCTTCGCGCCTGACGAAGCATGCGGGGATGTGCCTGGCACTGAGACGATTCGCAAGATCGGCCGCCAGGTCCTCATAATCGACCGTTCCGCTTCTGTATGTCCCGCAGGATGCGTATGAGAGTTGTGCCGCCATGTTGTCTCTCCGATAGTCCTTTGAATTTGACGCGACAATAATTTGCCGGTTGCACGTATGTTACCCGTCGACAGGGGCTGTGAGAAGTCGCGAAGCCCGGTTTTCAGAATTATCCAAAGCGACTCAAAGTGATTGTATCCGATAAGCAACCGGAAGCATGATCATCAATATTCAGCGTTGCCGCATTCGTATCGATTAAAACTCACGATTAGTGCTCTCCCCCTGTAGCACGACCCTAATTTGAATTGGTATGCGAAGCGGGCTCTCCGGCGGATGTTGCCCGGATCCCGGCTTTGCACGCTCTGATTTTATGTCACTGCGCAGGAAGACATTGCTCATCCTCGGCATCACGATCGTAGCGATGATCGTGATACTCTTCACTGCCTCGCAGATTGTCCTGAGGTACAGGCACACCGTCAAGGTTGCCGAGGATGCCGAGGTGCACGCTTACCTCGACAGGACCGTCAATGCGCTCGACGAGGCTCTCGATGATCTGAGCAGAACGCTCGTTGAATGGTCTCTCCAGGATGAGACTCGCCGGTTCATGGAGGAAAGAAACCAGGAATACATCGACACGTACATCAACACCTCCACCATGGAGGAGCTTGGGTTGAACCTGATTGCGTTCCTGGATCCCGATGAGAATCCCATTTGTGCCCAAGGACTCGATCTGATCGGCGACAACGAAACGGGGATACCGGACGAGCTGCTGCTTGCGCTGCCCGAGATAACCGCCGCCCTGAGCTCTGCTGCTCAGCCGGATGGAGACGAAGCAGGAGTGTATCTGTACCGAGGACTGCCGCTGCTTATTGGTTCGGTAGCCGTCAGGACGCCTTCTCACCGCGCGGTTTCGCTCGGCACGCTGGTAATGGCCCGCAAGCTTGACGAATCGGAGGTTGATGCTCTTGCGGAGGCTGTCGGGGCTCCCCTTTCAATCCATCCGGCAAATGACAGCAATGCCCCGGCCGACGTGCACATCGCGTGGGGGGCATGGTCTGCGGGCCGGCAATACTTCGTCCAAAGGCTCTCAGATACCGAGATGACGGGCTACACTGTAGTGCCGGATATCTTCAGTGAGCCGATCCTCATGCTGAGAGTCGAGGTTCCGCGAACCGCCTATCTTCAGGCAAAGTCGGGCACGGCCAGACTTACCTGGATGGTGCTGGTTGTCGGATTCGTTCTCGGCACTGTAACACTCGTTTTCCTTGAGAGGCTGGTTCTGTCTCCGCTGTCTCACCTGATCAGGACAGTGAGCGAGATCGGAAAGAACAGCGATCTCTCCGCGAGAATCTACCTCGACAGCAAGGACGAGCTTGCGATTCTCGGGCAGGAGATCAACCGCATGCTCCAGTCCCTCGAAGAATCGGAGCAGCAGCTGATCAGAAAATCAAACCAGATCGAGATGCTCATCGAGAACCAGGGCGAAGGCGTGGTCACGGTGGATCGGGTGGAGAGGTTCAACTACGCGAATCCTGCTGCATGCGAAATTTTCGGCCTCGAATCAGGGGAGCTTGTCGGCAAGAGGCTACAGGACTTCGTCCAGGCGGAGAGCATGGAAATCGCGCGAGTGGCAAGGAAGGAGTGCAGGAAATACGGCAAGCGCACCTACGAGCTCGAAATCACAAATGCAAAGAACGAGCGTCGGACGCTGCTGGTGACAATAACGCCGAGAAGAGACGACAAAGGCGGATTCATAGGGACATTCGAGGTGTTCAGGGACATTACCGAGCGCAAGCGCACCGAGAAACTGGAAGCGAGCCTCGCGGTCAAGAGCGAATTCCTTTCGATGGTGTCGCACGAGCTCCGCACTCCCCTCGTTCCGATCATAGGCTACACGGAATTGCTGCTGTCCGGGACTTTCGGCGAGCTTCCGGACGTGATAGTGGAACCGCTCGAGACCATCCGCTCAAGGGCCGAATCCCTCAAAAAATTAATCGACGATATCCTCCAGCTCAACCGGATAGAGCACGGCACGCTTGGAGTCAGACTTGAATCGGTCGAGATTGCGAGCTTCCTCGAAGAAGTCGTTAGGCCGTACCGGGAGATCGAGCAGTCGAAGGAGACCGAGATCACAGTGGATGCGGAGGATTTCAACGTGAGAGCCGATCCGTCAAGGCTTCGACAGGTGGTGCAGAATCTCGTGGGGAACAGCATCAAGTACTCCGGGGACCGCGTGGAGATAACGTTGAAGGCATATGTCAAGGACGGGCGGGGGCATATCGCCGTCCGCGACAACGGCATCGGCATACGCGAGGAGGATCTCCCGTACATCTTCGAGCGTTTCTACCAGATAGAGAACATCAACACGAGAAAACACGAGGGCGCGGGACTGGGGTTGGCGATAGCCAAGGAGCTTGTGGAGAGAATGGGAGGGAGGATCGAGGTGGACAGCGAGCCGGGCAAGGGCTCGGTGTTTACGGTCACGCTGGACCTGGCCAAGGTTCAGGCCGACGCTGGAGCAGTCAAGCCCGGGGAAGAACGTGTCGAGGCGGGGGTGCCTGAAAGAGAAACAACGGACCAGGGGGAGGATCGCATGAAGAGGGTTCTGATCATAGACGACGATGTGTTCAGCGCCCAGCTTCTGGAGAAGATACTGGAGGATCGCTACGAGGTGGCGACCGCATCGTGCGGCGACGATGGAATCAAGGCCGTGCGCGAAGGTGACTTCGATCTGGTGCTTCTCGACTGGATGATGCCCGGCATGGACGGATTGAGCCTGCTAATCTCGCTCAAGTCGGATGAGTCTACGGCCAACATCCCGATCATCTTCGTGTCGGGTAAGGCCGAGCCCGACGCCATTGACAAGGGTATGCAGGCGGGCGCCGCGGGATTCATTGCCAAACCCTACAAGAAAGACGAGATCGTGAGAGCGATCGATGAGGCTATCGAGAACGCCCGGGAGGTCGAGATCTCCTCGAAACCGGGCGACAATGATGACCCGATGATTCGCTAGACAACCTCCCAGGTCTCCTTCGGCCTCTGGGAAGGCGTGGCCTTGTCCCTCGTGAATCCAAGCTCGTATCCGGCCACTATCAATTGCTGCATCTCGTTTGTGCCCTCATAGATCGAGGTAACCCTTATGTCGCGGTACAACCGCTCGACCGGGTAGTCGGTCGAGTAACCGTACGCCCCGAATATCTGCATGCACTCGTAGGCAACACGGTTGGCCATGTCTGTGGCATACCACTTGCACATGGCGGTCTCCCGTGTCGAGCGTATGCCCCGGTTCTTCAGATGACCGCAACGGTAGACCAGCAGCCGTGCGGCATCGACCTGTAGCGCCATGTCGGCGATCTTGAACTGAATCGCCTGGTGATGTGCGATGGGCTTCCCGTATGTGACGCGCTCCTTTGCGTACGCGATGGCGAGATCCAGACATTCCTGCGCCAGCCCCACCGATCCCGCCGCGACCGAGTAGCGGCCATGATCGAGCGCCGACATCGCCACCTTGAACCCGTTACCCCAGCCCCCAATAATGTTCCGCTTTGGGATGCGGCAGTCCTCGAAGATAAGCTCGGTGGCGTGGTTGGCACGTCCCCCCATCTTCGGAAGGTCCTGCCCTATCCTGAATCCGGGGGTGCCTTTCTCGACGAGGAAGCCGACTATACCGGCGTGCTTCTTCTCCGGATCGGACTGACCGAACGCAAGGCACAGATTGGCAAGCTGCCCGTTGGAGATCCAGATCTTGGTGCCGTTGACGATGATATCGTCGCCGTCATCGACCACCGTCGTTTCCTGGTTGACCGCCCAGCTCCCGGCGTTCGGCTCTGTAAGGCCGTAGCAGCCGATCATCTCGGCTTTCGCCAGTTTCGGAAGGTAGTACTCCTTCTGCTCGTCGGACGCCCATTCGACCAGCGTCGCGGCGACCAGTCCCGAATGAACGCTGACCAGAGTCCTGACCGACGAGCATGCGGCATTGATCTCCTCGTCGAGGATGGCGACGGAGATGAAATCGAGTCCCGAACCGCCGTAATTCTCCGGGATCGTGGCTCCCATGAATCCCATGTCGGCGAGGATGGGAATCAGGTCCAGCGGGAACTCGGCGGTGCGATCCCACCCGGCTGCGTAGGGCCGTAGGTGCTCGTCGGCGAACTCCCTCACGGTCCGCCTGAGCATCTTCTGCTCGTCGGTGTAGTCGAAATCCATCAGGACACCTCCCGGTCGAGTGAAACGCAAAGCGCCCGGACCGGTAGCGGCTCCGGTCACAGGGCGAATGATTTTATCACAGTTATGGTCTGCTCCGATGAACCCCGGGGCGCCGTCAGAAATCGAGCGGGAAGACAGGCTCACCGGTGGAGAGGAAGAAATCGACGCTCAGCGGGTTTAGAAGTCTCTCGATGTAATAGAGGCATACCGTCCCGTCTTCACCGACCATGCCTCCGGGCGATCTCACGCCGCTGGAGCCGGAGATGACGTTCAGCGGGCCGATGAAATCGTCACCGCCGTCGCATGTATACAGGAACAGGACCCGCTGGTCCGTGTACCTGTAGGTGGCGTGAAATACAAGATAGGGCACGCCTCCGGGACCCAGCATACCCTCCGGACTGCTTGTTGCAGCGGCATCGAATACCCGCACTTCGCTCAGGAATGACAGGCCGTTATTCTCGCTTCGCGTATAGTAAAGATAGTGATTGCCCCCTGCCGTATCGCGGTTGTCGATCCAGGCCACATGAATCTCGCCTGCATTATCGACGGCGATGGTCGGGCTGGTGGATGCGTAGGGGCCGCTGTTGTCGTGGTCAACACGCACATCGGTGCCCCACCGTATCCCATCCTCATCAAACCGATCGTAGTAGATGGTCGTCCCGTAGCCCTGCATTGTGTTCCTGAGGTCGGACCACACGGCATGGACAGTACCCCACGAATCAACGAACATATCGATTGCGTCCTGATCGTCCATCACGGGCGCATAACCGTCGTTGACCTGGATATCCGCGCTCCAGCCCATCCCGTCCTGCGCCCGGGAGTGAAAAATGACAGGATACCCGAGCCGGTTGTCGACCCAGCAGCAGTGCACGAGGTGATCCTCGTCGACACCTATGACCGGCCAGTCACCCCATTGAGTGCCGGTAGGGCTGTTGTCGTGGACCGTGGAGTGATCAGTCCAGTTCATGCCAATGTCGGCGCTGCGGCAGGCTACAATCCGGGCGGGACTCACGCTCGAGTCCCTGTAGGCAACGTAGAGCGCTCCTGAAGGAGGAACGGCAAGGCTCGGCGACTCCTGGTTGCCGGTGGTGTCCGGGGGATTGACCTCCACCGGCGAGGACCATGTTGAGCCGCCGTTCCAGGACCGTGCGAAGAGAATGTCCCGGTCATTAGCGTTGATTTCCTGGCACCATACCGCGAACAGCCACTGGTCTCTCACAGCGACGGTACGCTCGCCGGCGAATTCGGTTGTGTCCAGAGAGACCGTGTTGATTTTGCTGACGGAGTTGAAGGCGATATCCGACGGGCATGGGACCTGGCTGTGAACCGTCTGCAAATAGAGACAATAAGCGGCCAGGGGCGGACTGCTCGGCGCCATTGTCCCGAAGCCCTGATTGTAGGTCGTCGGCGATGCCGACTCGACCACGATCAGGAACTCCTGCTTGTTCAGAGACGCGGGTTTCAGATCCTCGATCTGGATCAGGTAGGCAGTGCTCGAATTCGTTCCCTCTCCTGCAATAACCATCTCCTCCAAATCATCGGGATAAAACCACATGGTGTTGTTAGTACCCGGTATGAGATTGCTCATGCTTGTGATGCCCATCCGCGCGATCTGTCCGGTCACACTGCCGCCGGAAGCCTGGTGATCGAACACCTCGACCCTGAGCTTGAGATCACCACCGGACTGCTGACCGATATACATGTCCCTGCCCCTCTCGAACTCGATCTCCTTGAACCACAGTGTGCTGCCGGCATCCACGACACTGATGCAGTAAGCCTCCTGAGCATTTGCCTGCGGAGGAAAGTGGCCCGGGATGTTGATCGGTGGGTCGGGATCGGGCTTGCTCCAGCTTGCCGTCACGGCATACTGGAATCGAACGGCGGGCACGCCCTGGACGAACGGGAACCGCAGATTGTAGACGCGATTGTTCGTGTGTCCCGGGCGGAACATGCATCTCCGCGATTCATTCTCGGGAACGCTCAGCCATGTGGCGAAATCACTCCCCTCCCCCAGACCGTCCGCAAACGCCTTGTATGGATTCAGATGCGCGGACCAGCTAAGCTCGTGGCCCAGGACTCCGGGCGTGTAGCCGAGAAGCCCCTCATCCCTGAATTCCATTCGATTGAACCAGCGCGTGTAGCCGTCCGCGTTCAGAAGGACGGCATCGGTGCCACTGCTGGGATCGGCCATGCTGAGGGCGGATGAATACTTGGACGTCCTGCTGCCGTTGTGGATAAACACACCCCTGACGTCAAATCCGGTATAGGTGTACAACCCCGGGAAGGGATGGGTCAGGCTGACCCTGACAGAGCACTCGCCGGTCTGGTAGATCTTGGAGAGATCCAGGATCTGGATTCCGAGATTGCCCGGGGAGCCTGCGGGCGGCTCCATGAAGCTGTTCAGGTTCGCCCGAAAAGCGGCTCCTCGAACCGGAACCACCTCGAACTCGAGCGCATCGCCATCCAGCACGACGTCCCAGAGTCCCCAGAGGACGCGAGCGCCAGTGGTGTCCCTCGCGACCGGGTTCTCGGGATCGATGCGAGTGTTGACCGGATTATTCGGACCGCCACAGGCCATCTGGTATAGAAAGAGCATTGCGACCGCCAGTATGGCCGTGGCTAGGTAGCGCAGTGAACGCATGCCTTTTGCCTCCTAGCAAGTCTCCCTATAACATCGAATGGGAAAGGTCCGCTTATATCTAAGAAACCTAATTCGAGTTAGTCGGGGTTAATCCCGCGATTTGGACCCGCCGGCGGTTCCCCTCGGGGGCTGCTTCGCGAAGAATATGAGCTGGACCAGGAGAATGAGCACGAAGACGCCTACGGTCACCAGAGTGAGGGTAAGGCCGGTTCTGAAGCTCTGGGGACGGTAATAGAAGCGCACGAGGTTGTCGCCCGGGGGGATTTCGATTGCCCTGAAATAGCCGAAAGCCCTGTATATGGTGTCGACCGGGACGGCGTTGACCTCGGCGCACCAGCCGGGATAGAAGGTGTCCGCGAGGACGAGGTAGGCAGGCTGGGGAGTCGAAACCTCGATGAGGACCTGCTCGTCGATCACCGCACCGCCGCGCGCTCCGGCTCCCTGCACCCCGCCGATGGGCCTGATTCGGGCAGTCGCTTCACCGTCTGCGCCGTCAGGGAAGGTCCTGGGATCGGATGGAATGGGATCGAGGATCAGCTGTCTTGTCGGGTTGATATCGGCAAGACCCAGACGCTGAATGGCATCTCTTGATTCTCCGAGCACCGCCTGCGGACGGGCAATCCACGCTCTGGGCAGCGCCTTCCGGTTTCGGTAGATTCGCATCGGGCCGTCATCGATCAGACTGAAGCGATCCGTATCGACGAACGGAATCGGCGTGAGGACATACCTGCTCGCCATGAGATCGACAAGCAATGTCTGATCGGCCCATGCATCGACCTCGTCCCGCTCAAAATCGGCACCCTCAAGGAACGGCAGGAGCTGTTGGTTCGCCGCGCCTTCAAGCTCGAAATACCTCGCGAGGAAGAGGCTTGCGAAACCATTGGAGGATGTCAGACCCCAGTGCATGAAGATGTTCGGCGACAGCGCCTCGCGAAGCGCGTAATAGTCGTCGACATTGTTCGATCCGCCGCCGTTGTACCAGATCGAATCGTCCTCAAGGTCAAACTCGAAAAGCTCCCGGGCGTAGTACTGTTTGAGGAACGAGTAAAACCGATTCGGCTCGCCGTCGCGCATGAGCACCTGCGCCGATCTGGGAGACTGAGTGAAGAACTCCTCTCCGGTGGTTCGAAGAGCCGGGACGTTGAAGCTCATGAAATAGAGATCAGCGATGGCAATCAGGAGAATCGCGCCCGCGAGCACACCTCCCCTGCCGCGGTAACCGAACAGGGAGAGCGCGAGATGGAATACTGTCACGACGCCAAGCGCATGCAGCGCGGCCATCGCGACACTGCCCTGCCATTTCTGGTAAACAAGAGGATCCAGTCCCGGACGCCCCGGTCCGAGGAACATGCCGGCAAGAGCGTCGAGCCCGCTGTTCCAGATGCTCCGAACGAAGGGGGTGTAGAGCGCACCGAGCACGAAGAGGATCGCGAGGATGAGCAGGGTGGTCAGAAGTCCCGCGGCCGACGGATTGAATCCCTTTTTCCCGGATTCCACGTCATTTACAAGCCTTTCAAGCCCGAAGCCGGCAAGGACTGTTCCTGCGAACACCGCAATCATCCAGAATCGATCTGGCGCCCTGAACTTGTCGAAGAACGGGACGGTCGAGTAAACCGCCGGGTATATAGGCCCGTACTTGCCTACCGCAAGCGCGAGGAACAGCACTACGAGGAGAAAAAGTATGAATACGCCGCGTTTCTTAGCGCCGAGGGAAGGCACAAGCAGAAGGAGCGGCACCAGCCCGACATAGGGGAAGAAATTCGCGGTCGGCCTGACCGGCAGCATCGTGCCGTCGGCGTATGAGCCGAAAAAGGTCGGCATGATCGTGTCGATGAAATGCTCCGGAGGAAAGGAAAAAGCCGAAGCCACTTCCCATCCCTGACCTCCGCGCCACGCGTACTGCATAAGCTCCCATGTCGGAAGGAGCTGGAAAGCGTAAAGCCCGAAGGTGAGCATGACCATCAGCACGAATTGCAGGATCGGAACCGCGTCGGCCTGCTTGCCGTGACCGGGCGAAAGCACGAGGAAGAATACATAGGGAATCAGCGCCAGGAATGTGATGCCGGTAACCTGGAGACTGCCGCCCATCATTTGACACACGATCGCCACCGCTGCAAGCAAAGGAAAGACCATCGAGCCGCGACGCGCACCGAGGGTGACGAACGTGAAAATCAACGGGATCCATACGATGGACCGGAAGATCGTGAAGTTTATCGGAAGGCTGAGCAACAGACCTGAAAACGCGAATGCAACCGCGCTCAGAAGACTCGCCCACGGCGCAAGTCTGAGACTTCGCGCGAAAAAGTACTGGAACCACGCGGCAAGAAGGAAATGCAGGAGAACATCGTAGGAAAAGGCCTGCGCGCCCTTGATGAAGAAATACACGAGCCTGGTCGGCGGATAGAACAAGGCTCCCTGGCTCTCAGCGAACAAGGGAAAGCCCATGAAGAAATCATCGCACCATAGCGGCATCCGACCGGCGGCGAGGGCCTCCTGGTTGTACTGCTGCCAGGGAGTGTAGACGTTCATTATGTCCCCGGCGAAGAAGACCTGTCCTCGAAGGATGATGTCGAGGAAGAAGAACGCGACCAGGACGACGATCAGGATCAGGTTGAAGAAATCCAGGACGATATCCCGCCCTGCCTGGGCGGCATCGGACTTATCATTATTCCTCTTTCCCCCGTTGTCGGGCATAGGCAAACCGGGGCGCAGTCAAATCCAGGCGCCTCTCATTAATATCGATTCAATCTCTTTTGGTTTACTTGGGACGCCCCTGGCAGTGTGTCCGACGCTCCTATCCCTGTCTATTGAAGTGTTTCCAGAGCTTCCAGAACGCATGGAGCGGGAACCCGACGACGTTGAAGTAGCATCCGTCGATCTTCTCGATGTGAATCGACACTCTTCCCTGGATGCCGTAACCGCCCGCCTTGTCGAATGGCTCGCCGGTGGCGATGTACTCGCGGATTTCGTCGTCTGTCATCGCCGCGAACTTCACACGGGTGGTTTCGAGCACGCTCTCGATGCGATCGGGCGATCCCTGCGCCACCGCCACACCTGTCGCAACCGTGTGCCAGTTCCCAGCGAGCCTGTCGAGGAAAAGCGTCGCCTCGCGCTCATCCCGAGGTTTCCCAAGCACCGCGCCGTCATCGGAGATAACGAGAGTGTCGGCCGTGATGAAAATCCCCGGAATGCCGAGCTTCAGCGCAACCTCTGCTTTCGCTCTCGCGATGAACTCGGCCTGGGACTCAACATCGCCGCTGTACCCCTCCAGGATTGCTGCTTCGTCAACCTTCTCCAAAGGGCGGACCTCGAAGTCAAGTCCCGTGAGAGCCAGAAGCTCGCGACGTCTGGGCGATGCGGAGGCAAGGTGGATTTTCGTGCTCATGTCGGTTTGATTTGAGTTTCCCGGATTTACTTGAGATTCACCGGTGAGTCAGGTTCGCTCGTACAGGGTCGCGGCACGACGGATGCTGTCGGCGATTTCGTGAAACGTCACCGGAGTAACGTAAGGATGCCTGGTGCCGCAATGCGGGCATGTGAGCGCGTTGCCGAAGTACTTGACTCCGATCATAACGCCGCCGGGCCCGAGAGGAATGCTGTCGGCGAAATGAGCCCTGCTTCCGTCCATTTCACGAGGGAGATTCTCCCTGCATCGGTTGCACTGACGCGGGGTATGCGTCGGAGATCCGTAACCGGTCGGAGCAAGTCTGTCCAACACAGAGATAACGGCCGTGATTACCGCGTCAACTGTCTCGCCATAGTCAGCGAACTGAAGCGAGGACCGACACTCGTCGCAGGCATATACCGGTATTCCCGAAATACTCAGGGCGAAGCCGGTACCGGACGCGTCAATCGATATTCTTGCCTGACGCATTCGCCCGCCGCATCGCGGGCAACTCGGCACTATGACACTCATAAGTTGTTTGTATACTCAAATTCTTCCGGAATTCAATAAGCCCTTCCGGTTTCTGCCCTAAAAAAGATGCCCGGCGGATTCAGGAGGAGGAAAATCCGCCGGGACCCTACATGAGAATCGCCTTACTTATACTTCGGGATCGGAATTCTTCCCAACTGCAATATACCATTGCAGAACCGGTTTCGGAAGCCCGTTACAACCCTAAACACGCGAATTTCGGGGCTTTTGCCGGGAAAAAATCGCGCTGCCTTTCACAGCCCGCTCTTTAGTGTACCCGGTCCGGAGGCTACACTTGTTCGATTACGTCAGAGGATGCCATGACCGGACAGGAAGTGGATTACATTGCGGGAACCGTGGGGATCATCAGCCTCGGATGCCCCAAGAACACGGTCGACACCGAGCGCCTTTTGGGAGAGCTCGCTGATGTCGGCTGGGCCTTCACAGATGATCCCTGTGAAGCCGACTGCCTGATTGTAAACACCTGCGGATTCATCCGTGACGCCATCCTGGAGAGCGAGGAAGCCCTTGATGAGATCTGCGCGATCAAGGAAGAGAATCCCGACGTGATCCTGGTCGCTACCGGGTGCCTTCCCCAGCGCGCAGGGATTGACTTGAGGAAGCGCTTTCCCGCGCTAGACCTGATTGTCGGCGTTGGAAGCCTGCCTGATCTGCCGCGACTGCTCCACGAGCTTCTTTCGGGAGAATCAGTGGAATGGGAAGCGGAATCTGATCTCTGCCGTCCGGGACGATCCACGCTTTCCCTCGCCGATGATCCGAGGGTGATTCTTACCCCGCCGTGGACTGCGTATTTGAAAATCGCCGAGGGATGCGATCACTCATGCGCATTCTGCACGATTCCCGCCATCAAGGGCCCCTACAAGTCCAGGCCGGTGAACGACATCGTGGAGGAAGCCGCACGTCTCGTGTCGGAAGGCGTCAGAGAACTGACTCTCATAAGCCAGGACACGACCGCGTACGGATCGGATATCGGCACAAACCTGAGAACCCTCCTGAAGGAACTGGACAGGATTGATGGAGCCGACTGGATACGCCTGCATTACCTCTATCCGAGCAAGGTGTCGGCAGGCTTGCTCGATGTCATCGCGGAATCCGAGCATGTGCTTCCCTACTTCGACATTCCCCTTCAACATGTCCGGCCGGGCATACTCAGCTCAATGAACCGACTAGCTCCGGATGCGGACATGCTGGATATTGTCAGGACTATCAGAAGCAGGTTCGAGGGTGCGGCAAGGCCTGCCTGCATTCGATCGACCTTCATCGCGGGATATCCGGGAGAGATGGAGGAAGATTTTCAGGCTATGCTTGGCTTTCTGGAGGAAGCAAGGATCGATCGGGTTACCGTATTCGAGTTCTCACCCGAGGAAGGGACACCGGCATTCGATCTGCCGGATCGGATTTCCGAGCAGGAAGTGGAGAGAAGAGCCGACCTGATTATGGAGCTCCAGCAGGATATCTCGCATGAAATCAACGAGGGCTGGATCGGAAAGACGATGGAAGTCCTTCTGGAAGGGGAAACCGAAAACGGGCTCAGGATCGGTCGAAGCTACCGCGATGCGCACGAGATTGATTGCCTGGTATTTGTGGAAGGGGTATCGGATGAGATCGAAGCCGGCGCCATGATCAAGGTCAGGGTCACCGGAGCGCTTCCGTACGATCTGGAAGCGAAGTACGTCTCCCCGGTTGAATAGAGACGGAGGCAATTGCCTTAGTCGCTGAAGTCGGCTAACATGCGTTTCTCCAAGTAAGAGAACACCATGGAAGGATTCAGAGCATGACTCCTGACGAAGCTGGACAACCGACGGGTCGAATCGGTCCCAAGGCCGACAAGGACCTTCTCAATGCTGAGAAGACAATATTCTGGCTGAAGGAGCGAGGGCTGACTCTGGCGACGGCGGAGAGCGTGACGGCCGGCGGATTCGGCATGGCTATAACCCGCGTGCCGGGAAGCTCGAAGGTCTACAAGGGCGGCGTGGTTACATATACGAGGGAAACCAAGAAGCAGCTCCTCGGACTTCCCGACGACCTTCTCGACACCGGACTGGTCTCGCCCGCGATAACACTCGCCATGGCGGAGCGAACACTGGAGATTTTCAAGGTGGATTATGCCGTCGCCTGCACCGGAAACGCCGGACCCACGACCGACGAAGGCGGAGGAAGTATCGGCAGAATCTACTGGTCGGTGGTCAACGCGTCAGGACGCAACACAATCAGGGACTTCGATCTTTTCGGCAATCGCGATGCGGTCCGGGAGAAAGCGGTCACGGAGGGACTCAGGGTATTGAGGAATTTTCTGGAAGCCGATGAACTCGGCGCAGTGGAAGAGTGATTTCATGCAGGTTTACGTTATCCGGCACGGCCTGTCGCAGGCCAATGCGGACGGAGTAATCCAGGGTTTCGCCGACAGTCCTCTTGCCGTCGCAGGCAAAGAGCAGGCCGGTCTGCTGGGTCGCTATCTCAAGAGGGAGAATGTCGTTCCGGAAATCATCTACTGTTCTCCCCTTCTGCGGGCTTTCGAAACGGCAGGGCAGATCGCCGGTGCTTACGATCCTTCACCTCCGATTCACAAGGTCGACGGGCTGAAGGAGATCGATGTCGGGAAGCTTTCCGGCATGTCCCTCGAGGACGCATACCGGAGCAATCCGACCGGCTGGACGCCGGACGTGAACAAGTGGCTGGACTTCAGCGCATTCGGTGGGGAGAGCTGCGACGACTTCTTTGAAAGAGTAGGAGGAGCAGTCAGGGAGATTGTGTCGGGATGGGACGATCTTCTTGCCGACCGCACGATCTTCTTCGTGGCGCATGCAGGCTCGATGAGACCGCTCCTTAAGTATCTTCTCGACGCCGACGGCGACTTCATGTTCTTCACGTTCGGCAACTGCTGCCATGTACGAGTCGAGTATCGAGAGGTCAGGGGCAGCGTGCGAAGGGCGCTCAGCGACCTCGTGCGGATCGAGAAGGTAGCGCAGATCATGGGTCTGGAGAATCCATGCGCGGACACTGAAGACACAGTGGGGAGCAAGATCGGCTGATTTCCGATCCCCTTGTCAGGTTTCGTGGATTGACCACGTGTAGGTGATTGAAAACTCCCTGAACTCCGGCATCCTTGCGGTCGCGGAGTAATCGTTTCCCTGGACGAACGGGCTTGTTCCCTGCATTACCCTCGGACCCTCCTCTGGCCAGGATCCCTTGATCTGGCTCGGGTAGAGGAAATCGTAGAAATCGATTATTTCATCGGGTCTACGGGGATCGGGGAAAGATACGGGAAGCTCGTCCGCATCCTTGGATTGCTGGCACAAGCTTTCATATAAG
>CAYLVL010000001.1:16813-37521 GCA_964387135.1 uncultured Planctomycetota bacterium | reverse complement strand
CTCGGTACCGTTATCCGGATACCAGTCCTCTTCGTCTCCCGTGCATGCCTCTGGCGGACCTGCCCGCAGGTTGAACCCGTTCTCGCTCGATCCGCCGGTCGTCTGGACGTTGATGCGATACCTGCCGTATCCGTACGTCGCCAGATTGAACGCCCACCCGTCCGGGGTTATCCACTGCATATCGCTCCAGTTGTCGCCGGGTCCCCATTCCGCCGATGCGATAAGCACGTCGTCGGTGAAGTCCGCGGGTGTGTCGTCGGGAGCATAAAGCTCGAACTTCGTGGTCGTGTACTTGCTGTCCGGCTGCGGATGCGGCCAGCCGGGCGCGGAACGGATCTCATCGACCTTGTTCCATCCGGCATTGTACGCGTCGCCGATGTTCCACGTGTCCGGATCGAAAACCTGAACGCAGATCTCATTCGTCCCGTTCTTGGCGAAGTAGTCGTCCTTGATTTCGAGTATGAAATCGTAGCCGTTATCATCGTACCACGGGTTCTCGTCGCCGTTGTTCAGCCACTGGACGGAGTACGCGTCACCGTAGGTGAACGGAGCATAGGGACCGAAACAACTCAGGTTCATGATCCCGTTGGTCCCGTATTCACCTGCCGAGCCGGAGATGTAGAGCGGGAGCGGACTTGTGTAGCTCGCCGTGGCCGACACCTCCAGCGTGCCCCCGGTGTACCCCATGATCGGCGCCAGGAAGTAGTTGATGGGCTTGGTAATGCTGACCTGGTACCATCCCGAGTGCATTCCGTCGGGATTGCGCAGCCCGTTGACCTCGACCCCGTCGACTCCGTGCGTGTAGCCGTTCAGCATCGCGAGATCGCGCGCTTTCAGAAGCGCCATGGTCTCGTACGGTAGCTGCTTGGCTCCCGCCAGGGCTGCGGCGTCGCACGCGCGCTGCACGCGGGCCCGCTCACGCTGGATGAAGCCTACGTCAATTACGAGGCTCGCCATCCCGATTGATACAACCGTCAGGATGACCACCCAGGCAAACGTGCTTCCGCGCTCGCTCCGGAAGGGTGTTTTCAGTCTGTTCCGTGGCTTGTGAATGGTTCGCATCTTCACAGTCTCCTTAACCTCAAAAGCACTGCGTTTTCTGCTTCGTTCCCGAGTCGTCACTCGATCAGGAATTCTGCCTCCGCGTGCAGGTCTATTGATCCGAAATTCTCGATCAGACCCGCCAGCGGCGTAATGAGCTCTACGTCCGGACGGTCGATCGCTACGTAGATCAGGTTGTCCGGTGTCCGATCATCGTTGTCCCCGATCGGATTACCGTACGGATCCCGCACTTCGATCGTGATCTCCTCGGGATCCAGATCGAAAGTGCAGTTGGCGATCATCTTCTGGATGAGGGCCGCGTTACCTTCGCCGACGGCCCCGCGCCTCGCGCCCAGCCTCACCGCGTTGTCCATCTGGATCTGCTGGTGCAGAATCCAGCCGAAATCGAACATTCCCATGAACAGCAGGATGAGGATCGGCGCAAGCAGCGCGAATTCGACTATGCTCTGTCCGCGCTCGCGTCTTTTTCTTGTTTCCTGTATGTTTCCGAAAACGATCGTCTTCATTGCCACACTCCGTACTCGGGTTTCCTTTCGTTGTCCATCGCTGGCCAGCAGCCCCTCTAAAATACTCAAGGGCCCGTATGGCGAGTCGCCTGGAGCCCTCTAAGACCTCGCCGGGCCTTGGGTCCAGATGGGCAGCCGGACGATCTCGGTGAGATTCCTGGCTTTGCGACCCCGCCTCGCGACGGGTGTGCCTTTTTCCGCCGGACACCGGTCCGACTGATACGAATTATACCATAATATCGCAGATTCTGCAAGGCTATGGAGTAATATAGAATGCCGCCGAAAGTGGTCCGCCGAGGGAGTCGGCGGACCGGTCCTGAAATGGGTTAGATGGCTTTTGGTGTCCTTAAGTCTTACGCGAATACGTCAAGAATCATCCCCGAAACCTCGATGGCCGCCCTCGCCACCGCCGCTCCGCTTTTCGCGGTTATCTTCGCCTCGTTCACCGAGAGAGCCGCGTCCACGATGTCGCCTTCCTCGACCGCTTCCACGGCCCTCAGAAGCATAAGATCCGCCTTGCGAAATGACTCAGCAGCGGCTCCGAGAGCGCTGTTGGTAATACCCGTGCCGCTGATTTGCATTATCCCCACCCCCTTCTTCGGGCTGTAAGGGTCTATGGACCAATTTCGGCACCTCCCGGACGAACTTGAGTGGTGATTCACTCTTTCCCGTCCTCCCGACTTGTGCAGTGGCAAATGCTGGGTTAATGTTCATTTGAAATGCGCTGGATCATCTCAAGTCTGGTTCTCATGATGTTCGCAGGAGGCGGATGCATGTCGCTGATACCCCGTCGACCCGATGAGGGGCCTGCACAGATCTTTCGCAAGTCAACCTCATTGGGCGCCACGAGGCCGGTCATGATCGCGCATCGATGCGGCTCCGGGGTGGGTCCGGAAAATACCTGCGGTGCGGTGGTTCAGTCGAGCTTCTTCCGTCCCGACTTCTACGAAATCGACATCCGTCACACCTCGGACGGAGTGCCAGTCTGCATCCATGACGCCACGCTCGAAAGGACTACCGATCTGTCGGGATTTGTCAGTGAAAAAACCTGGACCAATCTCCAGGTCGCCGACGCGGGCAGCTGGTTCGGGAGCACCTTCAGGGACGAGCCGATCCCCACCTTCCGGATGATGCTCGACTGTGTCAATCCGTCGCCTCTGGCAATCGAGCTGAAGGAGCCTGAAATCACCGTCGAGCAGTGTTCCGCGCTTGTGTTGTTACTGAACGAGCGTGATGATTTCTCATCCGTCGTACTCAGTTTCCACAGGTCCGCTTTGGAGACATTCAGCCGGGCGGACCGCGATTCCGAAAACGAGGGCATGCCGCGCAGGATGTGCAATCTCATCACTTCGCTGGATGACTACGCGCTCCAGGGACCGCACGAGATCGTCGGGATCCTCCATTCCGCGTGCACCCCGGCGGTTGTGAGGCAGGTTCGTGATGCAGGAAAAGCCCTCTGGGTCTGGACCGTGAACTCGGACTACGAGCGGTACATGGAGATGGGCGTGGACGGGATCGTTACCGATTTCCCCGACCGGTTGCGCAAGCTTATGCCCCCCAGCTGACAGGCTGCGTTACCTAAGGTCCCGCGGTCTGCTAGTTAGACAGAATCAGCTTGGCGATGTCGTGGTAGGTGATGAACAGGGCGAGGATAATCAGAAGAAGAAATCCCGCGATGTGGATGAGGTTCTCGACCCGGACTGTCACGACCGGCCTGCGGAAAATCACCTCGAAGAACATGAACAGTATGCGCCCCCCGTCAAGCGCCGGCCATGGCAGCAGGTTGAATATGGCCAGATTGATGGAAAGCAGCACCATTATGTTGACCATCTCAACGAGGCCGTTGGTGGCGGCCTGGTAGGTGATCGACGCTATCCCGACCGGTCCCGAGAGGTCGCTGATCGACGCCTCTCCGGTGAGAAGCATCCCGAGCACGATGAATATGAACCTTGTGACTTCCCACGACTTGTTTGCCGCGGCCGCGACGCTGCTCAGTGGATTGGCCGCAAAGTACCTCGTCCGGAACCTGAGCCCGCGGAAGAACTCCCGAAGCCCCTCCTGATCGGTTTCGGAAGGCACGGGCACCACCGCGGCCTTTTCCACGCCTCCGGATAGCGCGACAACCGTGATGCTATCTCCAAGGTGTCTCTCGAATTCGAGGAAAGCGGTTATGCCGTTGGGCGTCGGGATTCCCTCAACGGAGACGATCTCGTCGCCTGATTCCAGTCCGGCCTGGGTGAGACGGTGGTTATACGGCAGCCCGACCAGAACGGGCAGCGACGCGTCATCCATGAGCACGTGAATCCGTGAGAAAGCGGGATCCGGCTCCAGCCTGATGCGGTATGTCCTGTCGCCGCGATTGTAATCGAGAGTCATTCTTCTTGGGGACTGGGTCGAAGCCATTGCGCCCGTGTCGGTCCACATCTCGATCCCGCCGCCGACTATCACGTCTCCCGGCCGAAGCCCGGCTTCATCCGCGACCCCACCGGCGATCACATCGGTCACCACCAGCTCATCGTCGTAGAAGAAATTGTAGCTGGAGTACGAATCGCGGCTGATCTCATTGTCGAAGTACTCGACATCGATCGGCATTCGCGACTGGCCCCTGAACACTACCAGGCTGAGAATGCCGCTGCCGCCCTCCAGGTCGAGGCGGTGGGACGGGAACCGGATGCCGTCCACCCGGAGGATGATGTCGCCGCGCTCTATCCCCGCGCGCTCCGCCGGTGATCCCGATCTCACGTGTATCACCGTGCCGTCGTTCCAGTAGACGAATCCCACCCGACAGGAGTGGCTGTCCACCCATCGGATCTGCTGCGGGATGACGGTCGCAGAGAATTGATCGTTCCCTCTAATGCCTGCCACCCTCAACGGCTGACCGTTGGAAAACCAGATCGCGCTCCTGAGGTCGTTCGTGGAGGCAAGACGGACGCCGTTGAGACGGGTGATTATGTCTCCCCTCATGAGCCCGGCCCCGTCACCCGGTCCGCCCGGAATCACGCCCCCGATCTCCGCGGCCGGGAATCCCATGGTGATCCCCATCAGGAACACAACCAGGACCGCCATGACCACGTTCGCGACCGATCCCGCAAGCACGACCAGGAAGCGCTGGTGCAACGGGCGGTTGACGAACGCGCGCGGATCGTCCGGTGGGGCTATCGAGTAATCCGGCGGAGTCGGCATCTTTTTCTCTTTGCCTTTGCCGGCGGACGGTGAAACGCTTTCAGCTTCTCTCTTTTCCCGTTCCTTGGGCTCCTCCACATCCATCCCGTAGATCTTGTTGTAACCGCCGATCGGGACCAGGTTGATTGTGTAGAGAGTCTCCCCGCGCTTCCAGGAGAAGAGGCGCTTACCGAAGCCGATTCCGAACTCGTCCACCCTCATCCCGCAGGCCTTGGCCACGAGAAAATGCCCGTACTCGTGCCCGATCACAAGGATGCTGAAAATCAGCACCACTGCGATGAGATTGAGCCCTCCCGTGATCGCCTGCATTATGTAATGGGAAAAGTCCACTTGAATCAGGCCCGCGGCATTCCCGGCGGGTGCGAGACTAATTATACCCCGAGTTTGCCGGGCTCATTTTATTGGATGCCCTCGGCTTCCTCTACTATATTCTCCGGCACAGCGTTACGAACGTGCTCCCTTGCCCATTTATCGGCCGCGGAAACAGCGCTTTCATCAGCTTCCTGCGGTTCGTGATCGTCCAGCGTGCCCCTGACCAGCTCCGTAATCATCCTGAATGTGATTTTCTCCTCGAGAAACAGCCCGACAGCCTCTTCATTGGCCGCATTGAGAACCGCCGGGGCGGTACGACCGATTTCAAGCGCCTTGCGGGCGAGATCCGGCGCCGGAAACCTCTCCGAGTCCGGCGGATAGAACTCCAGTGACCCGACTTCGGCAAGATCGAGGGGCTTGACTCGTGTCGGGCGACGCTCGCCTCCCAGAAGGGCGTACTGGATCGGCACCTCCATGGTCGGGTGACTGAGTTGCGCCAGCATGCTCCCGTCTTCGAACTCCACCAGTGAATGAACGATGCTGGCCGGATGGATCACCACATCTATCCTGTCCGGCGGCAGCCCGAAGAGGTAATGCGCCTCGATTATCTCCAACCCCTTGTTCATAAGCGTTGCAGAGTCGATAGTGATCTTCGGTCCCATCTTCCATGTCGGGTGCGACAGTGCCTCTTCAACAGTCAATGTGTCGAAGTCTCTCGGATCTCTCTCGCGAAACGGACCGCCGGAGGCGGTCAGGATGATCCTGGACATACCCGGATGGTCGGCGCGGCCCCCGAGGCACTGGTAGATGGCCGAATGCTCGCTGTCGACCGGCACGAGCGATCCGCGTCCGGACTCGAGCTCCTGCCTGATCAGCTCCCCGGCCATTACTAGGCTTTCCTTGTTGGCAAGGAGAACCTCCCTGCCTTTCCTGAGAGCCGCGAGGGTGGGCGCGAAGCCGATCGAGCCTACAAGTCCATTGAGCACCGAAGAAGCGTCCGGATGCTTGGCTACATCCATAAGCCCGTCCGGACCATGCACTATTTCGGGAAGCTTGTCCAGGCCGGAGAGAAGCTTCTTAAGGGCTGTTGCCTCGTCCGGACCCCTGACCGACACGATGGACGGCGCGAACGTGCGAACCTGATGCGCGAGGAGGTCGATACTCGTCGCAGCGGAAAGCGCGACAATTCGCAGTCGGTCGGGATTTCGTTCCACGACCTCGAGAGCCTGAGTCCCAATCGAGCCGGTGGAACCGAGTATTGCGACGGTCTTCATAGGCTAAGCATCCGGGTTGCGCGGCGGAACCGATGTTAGCACACGTCCGAGTCGGATGTCATGCCGCCTGTAGGTGCTCGAAGCTGGATGCATGCAATAGTCTCTACGAGATTTAATCTTGTAAACCTTTTTAAAATACATTATAGTTTGAAGCACCGCTGATGGCCGCGGCCGGACCGGGGTTTCGGTCGGTTGAAGATGATTTCATTTGATTTTCGAGGCCGATGCGGTTACTATCACGCGCTGTCTCAGGGGGCGAAATCGCCTCCTTTAGTGAATGACTATGCAGGGAGTTTCGTATGTCCCATCAGAAATCGATGCATGAGCTTTCCCATGCTGTCTACAAGCTCAGCCGCATTATGGTGGATTTCTTCCAGCGGCGTATCGAGCTTGAAGGCATCGACGATCTGCATCCATCGGTCGGTCTTATTCTTCTTCCCCTCTTGAAGCGGGAAGGCCGGACGCCCAGCGAGCTTGCAAAGGACCTTCATATGAAGGCTCCCACGATCACGGTAATCGCAAACAGGCTGGAGGATCGCGGCTGGATTCGACGCGAGAGAGGCACCACCGATCGACGTCAGGTGCATCTGTACCTTACAAAAGAAGGTCGCGAGAAGGCCGAGCTGTTCGACGATGTACGCAAGAAAGTCCTTCAACAGATGGCCGCCGGCGTCAATCGCGAGTCCATTGGACTTGTGAACGATACCTTGAAACGGATTATACGCAACGTTCACGGCGGTGTGGCTTGAGCCGGAGCGACGACGCGGTTGCCCCCGCTCCCGCTGTCTGTCCGTGTGGGATATTGCCGACGGGGCGTGGATTTTCCGGAGCCCGGCCAAAGCGGATATACCGGCGAGAATAGGTTGTGTCTTTTATTAGGAAAGGACATGATTAGTCACGAGGTGCATGAAATGCCGACTCGTCGTGAGCGAGAGAGAGAAGAGCGCAGGAAATACATCCTTCAGAAGGCGCAGGCGCTCTTCGCCGAGAAGGGCTACCTCGGAACATCAATGGCGGAGATCGCGGAAGCCAGCGAGTTCGCCGTCGGAAGCCTCTACTCGTTCTTCAAGAGCAAGGACGAGATCCTTGCGACAATCTTCGAGTACCACATAGAGAGGCTTCTCGGTGAGGTCGATCGTATTCAACGCGACAGCGAGATGCCGTCCCGGGAGAAAATCGAAACCTGCCTCGAGCACCTCGTCCGGATCTATGTCGACAACCAGGATTTCTTCAGAATCTATGTCGCCGAAGCGCGGGGAGTGGAGTGGGGAGTTCGAACGGAAGTCGGCGAGTATGTTTTCAAAGGCAGCGAGCGTTTTCTCAAGATGCTCTCCGATCTGTTCCGGGAGGCAATCGACGAGGGGATCGTCGATCCCTCACTCGATCCCGAGTTTCTCGCGCTTCTTCTTCGATCGTTCGTTCACTCCACTGTAAGCCATTTCCTGTATAGCAAGCGAGGCGTGACGGTGGAGGAGCTTCTGGTCATAGTCAAGCGCATGTTGTTCCACGGGATACGTCCTGTCGAGGTCGGAGGTGAGGTGAACCTGTTGCCGGGGGCGGGGGGTTGACAATTGCCCGACAAGCGATATACTTGAGTAGAGATGCAGCGATGAGGTTAAACCGTTGCATCAGGTGAATCTAGGCCTTTCCCTGCACTACCTCCTATAACCCCCGCCGCCAGGCGGGGGGACTCTTTTAGCTCCCGTCGACAACCGCAGCGAAACGCTCCGGCACGGACGAGAAAACGGCCGCATTCGGGCGAAATGACAGAATTCCGCGCCCTCACGCGCGGCTTGACATGGTTCAAGGAATCGGGTATAAGGTTAGGTCGGTCGAGGAGTTATTTCCCTTGGCCTGATGAATTAGGCCTTTCCCTGCACTACCTCCTGAAAAGCCCCCGTCGCCAGACGGGGGTTCCTGATTAGCCGGTTCTTTCGCCTGATTCGGGCTGTTGATCAAATCGACGAATGAAACAAAAAGGTCCCTCGTGGGGGACCTGCGGATCAACATGTGTCAACTACAGTCGGTCACTCGCCGTCGTCCCCGATCGCCTCCACGGGACACGACTCCATGGCCTCCCGGCAGAGCTCCTCCTCTTCGTCGTTCTCAGGCTGCTTCATGACATAAGCATGCCCTTCGTCCTCGTTGTGGCCGAAGTTGTCGGGAGCGGTCTGCCTGCAAACATCGCAATCGATGCAGGAGTCGTCCACGTAATACTTGCCGCTCACATTATCCGGCCAGGCATTGGATTTATCGGCCATTACTTTGGCCCTCCTTGCTGTTATTAGCTTCATTCGGGCGATTGTCCCGCCGCATGAAGGGCACATTCTATCACTACCCTTACATACTGGCAACCGGAGCCGTGCTGTTCTCAGTGATGCCGATATTGCCTTGACGAAGGCTAATGCTCATGCGATAATTGTCTTGCGGACTCCCAGTCTGCGCCGGTCGTGTTGTTCATCCCGTTTCCCAAGTCCGATCAGCGCAATACATATCCCAGTCCGCCGCTCGGGAGCGGCTTGAACCTCAGCCGTCCCGTCCGGAGTCGTATATCATAGGCTTGCAGTTTGAGCCATCGGCCAAGGAGAAAACCCCATGAAGCCCCAACGCGGATTCAGCCTTGTTGAGATGCTGGTTGTAATCACGATCATCGGCATCCTTGCGGCCATCGCCATCCCCAACATGACCAGGGTCCGAATCAAGGCCCGTGAGAGCGAGGTCAAGGCCAACCTCCATGTCATCCAGGAGGCCGTCACCAGGTACAACACCAACGAGGGCGAGTTCCCGAAGTACCTGCTCGGCGGTGACCAGAACTCCTGGGGAATCTACTATGAGAGAATGGGCTATGATCTGGGCGATCCTCAGATCTTTGATCCCCTCATCGAGTACAACTACCTTGACAGCTACCCCAAGAACCCATTCATTGACGAGCAGAGGGGGGGGTTGTACCTGGAGCAGTCGGGAGGCGACAAGTACACACCGGCATCGGGCGACCCCAGGTTCGGCATGAAAGGAACGATCATGCCCAATTCTGTGGACGATCCTCTGTATTTCGCCACCGAGCCGGATGAGTATGTCGACACGGTTAACACGACTGAATACACGGCCAATCCCCGACTGGTGAACTACGGGCATTTCGGCGGACTGGTTTTGGGCTCCGGCGAGTCGGATCGATACATCATCCCCGGCAGCTTCTTTTACAGGGCTGTCGGTCCGATCGATATGATCAGCTCGACTCCGGGGACGTCGAACGTCTCAAGGCGAGATTTCGTCTACCAGAGCTTCGACCGGTTTATCCTCGGCGGATTCGGTCACGAGACCACGCGAGGGCTCGACATTGTGAGGCTTGTCGGTGCCGGCGATTACCGCGTCCAGCCAGGTATCCCCGACGCGAACTGGCCGTGGGATGTCCCGCTTCTCCTTCCGGAGACCTTCGGCGGCGGCGATGCGAATGAGAATCCGTATTTCCCGTACGATCCGGTCCAGGAAGGTGTTGAGTTCTACTACGGCGCTCCGGACGGATACGAGGACGGCGTGATCCTCGTAATGAAAGACTCGGGTGAGCAGATCAATTTCTAGGAAGAAGCCGCGAAAAAACCGCCCGATTCCTATGAAAATCGGCCGGGGCTGCATCTTAGTAGGTCGGACGGTCGAAAAACGCGGAAGAAATACCCCCTCCCATCCTCAGAACGCCCGCCGGTAACGGCGGGCGTTTTACATTAATTTTGTTGCGGCTCGAGTGGGATGAGACATCCTTCGATTCCGGATCCCGGCTGCTTTTTTCAAATGCCCGGGAGGTATCTTTCCACCGCTCGGAAGTGGCCGGCACGACCCAGCGCGCAGGCGAGCGCCAGCGCCCGCTCCCTGTCCTCAGGATACGATTCCAGCTCCGCTACCATCTCCTCGATCGCCACCGGATCGTGTCGCGCGGTCTTCATGAGGGGCTCGATCAGTTTCCTTGCCCTTCCTGTAAGCGCCAGGCATGCCCGGTTGAACCAGTCCGCCGCGCGGGCCATCTCCTGCGCCCTTGCGGCGGTCAGGCCCGCTGCCAGGAGTCCTTCCACGCTTCCGGGCTCCGATGCGAGATACGCCTCGAAATGCATCAGCGCCTCGGGATACCTCCCCATCGCTGATAGCGCCTTTCCCGCTACCAGCCGGGCCTCAGCAGGAGCGTCCTTCTCGCTGAGCGTCGGCACGACGAGAGAGTGGGCGCGCGACGCATTACCCGCCCTGAGGGCCTTTCGAGCGAGCGTGAGTGTTTCCGATACATCCGGCACAACTTTCGGTTCGGTCCGTCCGGCCTTCGATCTGATGGTGCTCCTGAGGAATGGGATGCTTAGCATTTCGCCCTCGGGTGATTAAATCGCTTCAAAGTTAGTATCCTCTGTTTGGGTATCGTTAAGGACTGCCATGCGTTCGGATTGTGCTGAAAAACCTGGGAAATCCTCGCTTAAGGAATGCATCCGCGCGTGATGTATCGCCATTTGCACGATCCCTGTGTTACCATGACGGATGCGGCAGGCAATGAGCGGGGACTCGAGTGAAAGGATGGATCGCTACCGGGAGGAACTCGGTATGCTGCCCCCGCCGGATGATTGCGCCCAGCGTCATCTGGACATTCTCAGGTGGCTGACGAGGCTGTCGGATGAATTCGGCTACTCGAAACCGATACTCGTCGGCTGCGGAGCCGTGGAGCTTTACACCAGTTCGTGCACCGCAACCGGCGATGTTGACATCATCACGAAGGACATGATCGGGTTGAGCGCCGCCCTTCTCGTACTCGGCTTCCAGCGCTCAAACGATCAGAGATTCGTCTATCATCCGGGCTACAGCATTCTAATCGAGTTTCCTGACACCAAGCTGAGACCCGGCGAGGAGACAATCTCCATCGACATAGGTGGTACTGAATGCAGGATCATCAGTCCGGTGGACCTTATTGTCGACCGACTGGAGACTTTCGAGGCGTCCGGCGGCGGTATCGACCTGGTGCACGCCTACCAGATCTACCACCTGCTGCAGGAGGAGCTGGATCACGACAGACTTCGAGACCGCGTTCGACGCGCGGATGTCCGTGAGAGCTTCAGATTTGTCAGGAAGCTTCACGACGAATCGGGGTGTCCGGGCTTGAGTATAGAGGAACAGGGGGCTAAATTAGTCGAAGAGTGTTACAGACGCAGAGGTTTGTCATGGCCGACTGGTCTGAGCTGATGTCTGCTGAGAAAAGGGCGGAGCGATTGAGATTCTCGACCGAGCTGATCGCTTCCATGGACAGGGACTGTCTGACGCGCAAGCCGCGCGACCCGGTCAAGCTCAAACTGATGCGCCGGCTGGGTCTTCCGGTGCGTTACGCCGAAGTGCAGTATCCTTCTCCCGGAAACACGCCGGACGATCTGGAGGATGATGATTTCTAGGGCGTCCTGAATATGGCAACACAGACTGAAAAGATGTTCGAGAGCCTTGCGGAGAGCCTGCCGGAGTACCGCAGGATGGAGACAAGCTGCGAGCGCCATGTCTTTCTTCTCTGGCTTCTGACGAGGGGCGTCACGATGCTCGGCGGGGAGCGGCCTATCCTTGTCGGCGGCGGAGCGGTCGAATTCTATACGGGCGTCCGCTTTGCCACGGGCGATCTTGATCTCGTGGCTCCCGACAGGGACAAGTGCGAGGAGATCCTCGAGCATCTCGGCTTCGAACGTCCCGAGGGAGCGCGTCATCACGTGAACCGGTCGGTGCAGGCGCTTGTTGAGATTCACTCCGAGGAGCTTTTCGATGATGAGGAGGGGATCGAGGTCGTCTACCGGAAAGTTCCCTTGCTGATGGTAAGTCCCGAGGACTGCATCGTCGAGAGGCTTACCAGTTACTGCAAGCATTCATCCACCCTCGACCTTCTCAACGCTTTCCTGATCATGTATCACCAGAGGGAGCGGCTGGATGTCGATCGTCTTGCGGAGCGAATAAGCGATGAGCAGCTCTGGGACTACTATCGCCCGATCCAGGACATAGGCCGATCGCTTGTGTGCAAGCAGGTGGGTGTGGACGAGGTCGCGGCCGAGCTGATTCGCTTCATGAGGGAGGGGGCGAAGGAATGCGGATTCTGATGTGGGACCAGGTCAGGAAGGAGCTTGAGAAAAGCGCTGCATTCAACGTTGCTCTTCTCCGGGCCATCGATCCCAGGATCATCTCCCATCGTCCCCGCGATCCTGAAAAAGCCCGCCTGATGCAGGAAATGGGACTTGATACCCGGATCGAGGGTCTTGGAGGCCGGACCGGCAAATCGCATAAGAAGAACTCCACTCGCAGATCGGTAATCCCGAGCTTCGAGGGCGGGCCGCGAGCCGATCTGTACTGCGAAGTTGAGGACGACGACGATTGATGCAAACGCGGGGTAGATCGGTGCCCGCCTCCAATCATCTTTTCTTCCACTTGCATGTATAATTCATGCTCCGGTTGAAGGAGCATATGAGACCAGCACAGGACACGCTCTTCCTGCCCGGGATTCCCGATGGAACATCCGTTTCATCCCGTGTCGTTCCGTGGCAGCGATGGGGTGAGGGCGGCGGACTGTCGTTCACTCGCGAGACTCTTGAAGCAAGGGATCATCTTGTCCTTGCCGACAATCTCTCCCTCCTTGCCGTCCTGCCTTCCGGCACCATCGATCTCATCTACATCGATCCGCCCTTCGCGACCGGCAGGAGGCGCGAGAGCCCTCGCGGAGATGGGGGACCGGAGGGATTCGATGATCGCCGGGACGATCCCGATGATTTCGTAGGATGGCTCGCCCCCAGATTGACCGGGCTCTGGAGAGTCCTCGCTCGAAGCGGAAGCATCGTGATTCACCTCGATGCCCGTGCAGTGCACCATGTGCGGGTGTTCTGCGACCGCGAGTTCGGCTCGTCTCACTGGGAGAACGAGATTGTCTGGCACTACACCGGCGGCGGACGGAGCAAGAGGAGGTTCAGTCGCAAGCACGATGTGCTTCTCTGGTACTCGAAAAGCCCCGACCGGATTTTCAACATAGACGCGATCCGGGAGCCATACAAGCCTACAAGCGGCTACGCCAAAGGCGGCATTGTCAGCAGGAAAGGGAAAAAGTACATGCCGCATCCGCATGGAACTCCCGCCGATGATGTCTGGGACATACCGATAGTCAACCCGATGGCCGATGAGCGCACGCCGTATCCCACCCAGAAACCCCTGCGGCTGATTGAGCGAGTGGTGAGCGCCCTGTCGTGCGAAGGAATGGTTGTCGCCGACTTGTTCTCAGGCAGCGGAACGACCGCGCTCGCATGCCGCAGGCTCGGTCGCAGGTTCGTCTGCTGTGACAGCAATCCGGATGCGATCGGCATTACATTTGAGCGTCTGCATGCCGACGATCCGGATTCCCCGCCTCCCGCTCTTGTCTCTCACGGCATGTACCGCCTGAGGTACGCGACCGAAAGAACGGCACCCGGGCTGGGCAATCGCCTCGCGTGGGAAGGATTGAGGATGACCGATTGCCCGGAACCGGAAATCATCTTCCCGCTGTGGAGAGGTACCGACTCGCCACCGCGACCGCTCGGCAGGCACGATGCGGTCGCGAGGTTTCAAGCTGTTGACTTGGGTGGACGGGAATAGTAGGGTATACGGCCCGAAACCGGGGATTATTGAGAAAAAGAGGAGCAATCAATGAGTCCCGACCTCAAGGACATCAGGGTTGAAGGCAACGATGCGGAAGTAGATGCGTTCGCGGCCTGTATTACGGCTGCGGTCGACTACTGGGGGCGCGACTACGATTACGATTTCATTGCGGGCCTTACCGGCTCGGCGTTCTCGCCGGTCTGGTGGATGGAGGAAACCTGCAGTGCGTGGTGGACCGAGTTCGGCAACGATTCCCGGATGGATTTCCTCGGGGAGGCCCTCGGTTTCCAGTACAGGGAGTCTCCGGACTATGAGCCCGGCGTTTTCAAAGGGATGGACGAGCTGCCTCCCGACGGCAGGAGGTTCTGGGAGCGGGTCGGGGAAGCCGTCGAGGCGGGCAAGATCGTCATTATGCACACGTGGCCGTGCTGGAGCATTATCACTGAGTGGAACGATGACATCACGAAGCTCGGACTGGCGTCCGTGTCCGACATGGGTGGCAGGCTTTGCGCTCCTTATCCAACCGCCAAGCTGTACATCCTGAGCGGGGGAACCGTCCAGTACACGAGATCTGGGGCATTGAAGCAGGCGCTGGTGTTCGGGGCGGATGTCGCCGACGGGACTTTCAAGCGACCGGGATTCGCGTACGGCGGCAAGCTCTACGAGGCCATACTCGGCAAGGCGGGCAATCAGTACTTCTGCGGCGTATGCAAGGAGAAAAGCCACTCGTGCGTCTGCCGCACGATGAATCGGGTGGCCGCCACAAACGCGACCGCGGTCAGGTTCCTCGAGTTCGCCGGCGAGTTCCTCGGAGACCAGGTTCCCCAGCCCGCGCTCGAAGCTGTAATCAAGCACTATCAGGCCGTCGCCGAATATGCCGGGAACTATACGGATTGCGAGCTTCTCAAGGCCGACTGGGAAAACAATGGCTTTCAGCAGGAGTTCTACAAGCGAGTCGGGCTGATGCAGATCGAGCACAAGACCATGGCCAAGACATTCCGGCGCATCGCGGATACACTGGCTTACTCCCACTGAGCTCCCGATCGCTCTTTAATCCGCACTCGTATCGCGGTATACTTCCAGCCCCACGCACATGCGTGGTTGCTTTATCCGTCCAAAAAAGCTCGAAAGAGGTTGAGAAATGAACAGGCCCCTCAAAGATGTCGATCCTGAGCTTTTCGGTCTCATCAGGCAGGAATACGATCGCGTGATGACCACCGTGCAGCTTATCGCCAGCGAGAATTTTCCCTCCCGCGCGGTCCTCGAAGCAACCGGCGCGCCCTTGCAGCACAAGTACGCCGAGGGTTTCCCGTACGCCCGCCGCAAGAAGATGAACCGGGTGCGGGAGTGGGATCGTGACGGTCGCTACTACGAGGGCAACCAGATCATGGATCAGATCGAGCGGCTGGCGATCGAGCGCGCCCAGGAGCTTTTCGGCTCCGAGTACGCCTGCGTGCAGTTGTTCTCCGGTGCTCCTGCAAATGAGTGCGTCTACACTGCTTTCCTTGAGATCGGCGATCCGGTCATGGCGATGGATCTCTCCAACGGCGGACATCTCAGCCACGGAAGTCCGGTAAACTTCTCCGGACAGCGATATAACTTCAAGCACTACGGTGTTATAGAAGAGACGGGCATCATTGACTACGACCAGTTGGCGAAAGACGCGAAAGAGCACAAGCCGAAGATGATTGTGGCGGGCGCGACCGCGTACCCCCGAGTCGTCGACTTTGAGAGATTCCGCGAGATCTGCGACAGCGTCGGCGCGATGCTCCTTGTCGACATGGCGCATTTCGCCGGGCTTGTCGCGGCCAAGGTGCATCCAACCCCTGTGGGAATCGCCGATGTGGTCTCGACCACCACTCACAAGACCCTTCGCGGTCCGAGAGGCGCCCTCATTCTCTCCTCGGAGGAGAACGGCAAGGAAATCGATCGCGCCGTGTTCCCCGGGGTGCAGGCCGGTCCGCACCTTAACGAGATCGCCGCGAAGGCCGTTTGTTTTCATCTCTGCATGCAGCCGGAGTTCCGGGAGTACGCGCAGAAGGTCGTCGACAACGCGAGATTCCTCGCGGACGAGATGATGAAGCAGGGCTTCAAGCTGGTTTCCGACGGCACCGACACTCACCTGATTCTGGTCGACCTGAGGGATCGCGACTTCTCCGGTAACAAGGCCGCCAAGGCGTTGATCAAGGCCGGTATCTGCACGAATCGGAACATGGTGCCCGGCGATCCCCGTCCGCCCATGCAGACCAGCGGCATCCGTCTCGGCAGTCCGTTCATGACCACCCTCGGTTTCGGAGAGGACGAATTCAGGATGGTCGCGAGATGGATCAAGAGGGTGCTGGACGACATCAAGAACGAAGAGGAGATCGTGAAGGTCAAGAACGAAATCGCCGAGCTTTGCGCGAGTTTCCCGCATCCCGACTTCCTTCTCTGAAATCATCGCATCAGATTGGCTACAATACCCCCGATCGATCGGGGGTTTTTTTCTTGACCGAGCCGACTGACACGGACATACGCAAGCTTGTTCGGCGACTCGAAGCCAACGTTCTTCCGGTCCTGCACGGCGACAGAATCGCCCTGATCGAGCTTGGCGCGACGCTCATCTCCGGCGCGAATCAGCTTCCTGAGGTTCGCGGCAGAATTGCCCGAAAGAACAGGGAAGCTGCCCTTGCGCTGATTGACGGTCTTCTCGACTGGCGTGCCGTCAATCCCGCGATTCTGGGCTACTTGTACGAGTCTCTCCTTGAGGCGCGTGATGATCGCACGAAACAGGGACCTCGACGGAAAGGCGGCGTATTTTACACCCCTGGGCATATCACCGACTACCTTGTCAAAGCCGCTATCGGTTCGTGCAAATCAGTGGAGAGGAATCGCCTTCCGGGAATCATGGATCCGGCGTGCGGGGGCGGTGCGTTTCTGCTTGCTGCATTGAGGGAGCTTCGGCGGCGGTACCCCGACAAGCGCGCTCGGGACATCGCGCTCGACTGTCTCTTCGGCATCGACAGCGATGAAAACGCGGTGCATGTCGCGAGGCTTTCTCTCTGGATTGAGGCTGGCTTGTCAAAGAAGGACTGGGGGCTTCTGAAAAGAAACGTGCGGTCGGGTGACCCGTTAAGGGAATTCGCCGATGGATCAGATGAAATGTTCGACATCGTTGTCGGCAATCCTCCGTATCGCAATGTCAAGAGAGGAATCCCCGTAAGCCTGAAAAAATTCTGCAAGCGACACTACCGATCGGCGACGGGCCAGTGGGACCTCGCCGCGCCGTTTGTCGAGATGACCATCACTCGTTTGCTCCATGATGGCGGCTCATGCGGTTTTATCGTTCCCAATCCCCTCCTTCTTGCCGAAAACTATCAGCCTCTGAGGGAGATCATTCTCGAAAACACCCTGATCGAGTTCGGACCCGCGGGGAGGCCGTTCGATGATCCTGCTGTCGAGGCAAGTCTTCTTGTCGCGCGTTCCGGTAAGAGCCGCCGGGCTTCGGCAACCGTTCTTGATGGAACAGGTGACGGACGAATCGGGACGAGGTCGCGGAAGCTTCCCGTGTCGCTTCTGAAACGCCTGCCGTTCAATGTGTTCTCGCATCTTGCCGATCCGGACTTCCGTCTGTCCGTGCTTGATTCCCTCGATGCCGGTCGACTTCGCCCACTTGGCGACCTCGTGACAATCACGCGTGGAATCGAGTGCGGCAAAAAGGACCGTAGGGTCGTTGAATCAAAGGGCGGATTTGGGAAGTCCACCAGGCCGCTCATCATTGGAGAGACGGTAAGGGAGTATTTCGCTCGCCCGAGTCGTTGGTTCGTCCTTGATGAATCCTCCCGCAGGGGCGGCATCATGAAGAACGAAAGCCTGTGGACGGGTGAAAGGCAGCTCCTTCTAAGAAGAGTGGCATCCAGGCCGATCGCTGCGGTCGCCGCACCACCCTCGCTCGTTCTGAACACGCTCTATGTGGTGGGGGGAGATGATATCGACGAGTACGCGACATGTGCCCTTCTGAATTCGGCTTTCTTCCGCGAGTTGTTCCGTCAGATGTTCGCGTTCGACGATACCCTCTTCCCCTACCTGAGAGTCTCCCAGCTCTCACAGATTCCCGTACCTCCCAACGCGCTCACGGATTCGATGCTGTCGAAGTGGTCTCAGTCCATTCATGAAATCGCATCAGACGGTGACATTCTCAGCGAAAGCAAACACGCGGTCCATCTGATTGGGAAGATCGATCAGAAGGTTGAGGAAATGTACGGGGGTCGGGGTGTTACTGGGAGAAAACAGCCTCAACAGCGTCTTCGACCGTGTCGAAGACCTTGAAGACGGTATCCAGCTTGGTCAGATGCAGGAGGTCGGTCACTGCTTCGTTGGCCCCGACAAGCACGAGGTTCCCGCCGTGATGGAAGCACATCTTCAGCGCCCCGACAAGCTGCCCGAGACCCGCGGAGTCGACGAATCCGACCTCATGAAGATCGATTATGATTTTGTAGGTGCCCTCGTCGAACAGCCTGCTTATGTGTTCTTTCAGGTAGTTCGAGCTGAAACTGTCGAGATCGCCGGTAAGCGAGAGAACTGTAGCGGGTTCGGATGTGGTCTGGTTAATCTGCACGGCCGAATGAACGTTCGAGAATAAGGGAAAGATACCGACAGATGCGACGCAGGTCAAGTGGCTGGCAACGGTGCGTCAAGGTTTATGGACGGTTCCGGACTCAGCGTTTTCCAAATGGATACCCTTCCCAGCGACGCGAGCGAACCTCCATCGGCGCCAAGTAGTTGATTTTCGCCGCTGAAGGGCTAAAATTGGGGACTCTCTAAATGCCCGTGGTCCGGGTATTCCGAGAAACATCCAGACATCGATTGGGATGAGTCAATTCAGATTGGAGGGACGCTCGCCGGCAGGTTCCCGTGAGCCTCCAAACATCACCCATCCCCGACAAATAACGTAGAATGGCGGGTTTCCGCAAGAAAGGAGCACACAGTGCTAGTTGGCGTTCCGAAGGAGATAAAAGTAAGAGAGAACCGGGTCGGTATGGTTCCCGGTGGAGTCAAGAAGCTCGTGGACGACGGCCACAAGGTCATTGTCGAAAAGGGGGCGGGCTCTGGAAGCGGACTGGGAGATGACCTCTATGTCGGCGCGGGCGCGGAGATCGTGGATGATATCCGGACGGTCTACGAGCGGGCGGATATGGTGGTGAAGGTCAAGGAACCCATCGAGGAGGAATATGATCTTATCCGCGAGAATCAGATAATCTACACATTCCTGCACCTCGCGGCCGACAAGACGCTTACAGAGAAGCTGATGGAACGCAAATGCATCGCCATCGGCTACGAAACCATCGAATTACCCGACCGTTCCCTGCCGCTACTCAGACCCATGAGCGAGGTTGCGGGTCGCATGTCGGTCCAGGTCGGCGCCTCGGTACTTCAGAAAGAGCACGGCGGGAAGGGCATATTGCTTGGTGGTGTACCGGGTGTCCGCCGCGGCCGCGTGACCATTATCGGTGCTGGTGTGGTTGGACGGAATGCCGCAAAGATGGCCCTCGGGCTCGGCGCGAAAGTGGACATCCTCGATATAAATCTGAAAACCCTTGACTACATCGACGATATATTCGGCAACCGGGTGCAGACTCTGTATTCCGATGCGGAATCCATTCGCCAGTCCGTATCCGCCGCAGATCTCCTCGTCGGCGCTGTCCTTATCCCGGGCGCGAAAGCTCCTCATCTTGTCTCAGAGGAACTTGTGGCCGAGATGGAAGACGGATCGGTGATTGTGGACGTCTCGATCGACCAGGGCGGCTGCATCGAGACCATTCAACCCACCACTCACGACAATCCCACTTTCGTGAAGCACGGTGTTGTCCACTATGGCGTTACGAATATCCCCGGTGCGGTCGCACAGACTTCCACTTTCGCCCTTACCAACACGACGATCGGCTATGCCGAGATGCTGGCGAACCTTGGAGCCGATGAGGCGATCCGCAGAGACAGGGCGCTCGCCCTCGGCGTTAACAGCTACAAGGGTCACCTTGTCTGCAAACCGGTAGCCGACTCGCTCGACCTCCCATATACGCCTCTTGACAGTATGGTCAAATAGGGGTTCGTTATATCCATGCGTTTCATGCCCGCATCCCTGATGCAAGCGTGTTTTGGCGTCGGCCTGTTGATATATCCCGTCTTCGAGACCTACACGCTGTCCCGTTCGCTGCAAGCGGGAAACGGCACACACACGAGCGACTTCGCGTGTGCCATAACGCAATGGCTTGTTAGGTTCCGCCTTTCCCATACCCTCCGCCGCCGGGGGTTTCGATGCGCACCACATCTCCCTCCTCCAGATCGATCATCACTCTTGCCGGAAGTTTGGTCTCAACGCCATTGCGTATCAGCACATTCCTTCCCGGCTTTCCCGGCCCGCCGCCTTTCACACCGGGACATCCGACCGTCCGATGATGACTCAGGATCGTCATTCTGGTCGGCCCAAGCATCTCGAACTCCCTGATAATCCCGTCGCCGCCTCTCATCAGGCCATCGCCGCCGGAACCATCCCTGAGTGAGTATCGCCTCACCCTGAGTGGGTACGCTCGCTCCAACGCCTCGATCGGTGTGTTCCGGGTATTCGTCATGTGGGTCTGGATTCCCGACGCTCCCGGATGATTTCTGCTCGCTCCTGCGCCTCCCCCGATCGTCTCGTAGAAGCTGAACCGGTCACTTGTTACATGCGGCGCGCTTCCCAAAAGCACATTGTTCATCGTGCCCTGGCTCGCGGCGGGCA
>CAYLVL010000001.1:0-16803 GCA_964387135.1 uncultured Planctomycetota bacterium | reverse complement strand
TCCCGGCCCAACTCGCCCAGTGCCGCCAGCAAAGCCTCGACAATCGCCTGGCTCGTCTCCACGTTTCCTCCCGCGACCGCCGCTCCGACCTCCGGATCAAGCACGCTTCCCTTTCTGAGTTCAATACTGACCGGTCTCAGAAGGCCGGATGTCATTGGCGTGTCCGCCGGGAGGAACAGCCTGAGAACGTAAGTCACGGCGGAGCGGACAATCGCCGGTACAGCGTTCAGGCATCCGGGATGCTGATCGGACGAGGCGGTGAAATCGATCGTCAGCATCGGCGAAGGCTCGTGCACAAGCTCCAGCCTGCATTCGATCCTCGCTCCCTTTTCCTCGGGGATATCGTCCATCACGCAGGTCGCGTGAGACTTTCCCGGCTTCATCAAGGCCAACCACGACTCCAGCGTTTTTGCCGAGTGATCGATCAGTCCAATGGCTTCCCGCTCGATCCGAGGCAGTCCCCGCGATTCCGAAAGCTCGGCAAGGCGTTTCAGCCCGACCGCACCGGCTGCAAGCTGGGCCTTGAGATCGCCCTTGCGCTCCTCCGGCTGTCGCGACAGTCGAGCCAAATCCTCGACAATCGCGGTCATTATCTCGCCCGACCTCAACACAAGTTGCGGCTGGATGAGGAAGCCCTCCTCCTCAATTCTCGATGAAAGCGGCAGACTTCCCGGCGCGATTCCGCCGACATCCGCATGATGCGCGCGCACGCCGAGATAGAACTCGGGCTTATCTGTTTCCGCTGAGAGAAACGCCGGGAAGATGATGGTGATGTCGGGAAGATGAGTTCCGCCTGACCAGGGATCGTTGAGGATGGCCGCGTCGCCGGGATTCATCGGAACCCGCTCAATCGCCGCCTTGCATGCCGTATCCATGCTGCCGAGATGCACCGGGATATGAGCTGCTCCGCAGACGAGGTCGCCTGAAGAGGAGAACAGCGCGCAGGAATAGTCGCGACGTTCTTTGATGTTCTGGCTGAACGCGCCATGCCGCAAAGCTTCGCCCATCTCGTCGAGGAACGCCGCAACAAGAGCGTGGAAGACCGCGAGCTGCGGGGGGTCGGGAGCTGTGCCGGTATTTTCGATAACTGAGGTCATGGCTATCCAATCTCGATAATCGCGTGCCCCTTTCTGTCCATGTGCATCACGGTGTCGGGGGGAAGATACAAGGTCGCGAAATCCTGCACGACAAGCGCCGGTCCTTTTACAGCTTGATCCGCCGGGATTCTGTCTCTTGCCAAAACAGGAGCCTCGATCCGTTTGCTTTCCAGCCTGAGCCTTGTAGTTCCGATCACCGCATCGTCCGGATTGTGCCTGCTCTCGACATCCGGCCACTCGATCTCCGGCTGAGGTATCTCGCCTCGCACGCGGACGGTCACGATTTCGACCTCATCGTACTTGTGCGTGTACGTGTACCTCGTCCTGTAAGCGTCCTGGAAAGAATCGACGATCATCCCGGGTGTGAAATCCTCGGGAAGAGGTATCTCCAGCGTATGAGTCTGCCCGAAATACCTGCATTCGAGCGTTGTCGCGAATGTTATCTCGTCCGACTCGGGCCACTCAGCGAGCGATTCTGCAAGCTCTTGCTGCATCATCAGTCGCATATCACTGATGGCATTCGCTGATTCGGCGGGCCTTGCAAGGACAGCCCGCTCCGTTTCCGCCACGAACGGCGCGTGCATGAGCCCTATCGCGGAGAAAACCCCCGCCGCTCGCGGATGCACGACTTCCTTGAGCCCGAGTGACCGAGCGCACTCGACACCGAAAAGCGCCCCTGCTCCTCCGAACGGAACAAGCGCGAACTCGGCGCCCGGTGTCGACGGATCGATGCCTCTCGCGATCGAAATCCTTCTCAGCGCGCCGGTAAGGTGCACTATCGCGAGATCGAGAATCCCGTCGACGAGCTCATCGAGGCTCATTGTCGACGGACGCACCTCTTCCAGTGCGTTGCGGGCGGCTCGGGCATCGATACTCATCTCGCCGCCAAGAAAATACGAGGGCACCAGGCGTCCAGCCAGCAGCGCTACATCGCTCAGCGCTGCGGGCCCGCCGTTTCCGTAGCAGGCGGGACCGGGCGACGCTCCCGCGCTTTCCGGGCCGAGCGTGAGCATTCCGCCGGGATCGACCTTCACTGTCGATCCTCCTCCCGCGCCGATCGTGTGGATGTCTATCGTCGGCAACGGCAACGGAAGGCGATCGATCTCCGCCTCCCGTGTCCTCGGCAGCTTCCCGGCGAGAAGCGTGACATCGGTCGATGTGCCGCCCATGTCCAGCGCCAGGACTCTGTCCCGGTCCAGCGACATCGCGGCCTGCGCGCCTCCGGCCGGTCCCGACAGCACGCATATCGCGGGATTCCGACGGGTCTGCTTCGGCGAAACCAGCCCGCCCGATGACGCCATCAACCCAAGCTGTCCGGGACATCTCTCGGCAAGCTCCGATAGGTACTTGCCAAGCACCGGAGCAAGATACGCGGCCAGCGCCGCGAGGCTCCAGCGCTCGTACTCCCTCGGGTACGCGGCAAGCTGCGCGGATGCAAAAACCGGCAGACCGGTCAGGTTCTCAAGCTGCTCCGCCAACTCCTTTTCGGCCCCCGGATGGGCTGCGGAATGCAGAGTCCCGAGGGCAACCGCCCTCGCCCCGGAGTTTCTAAGATCTTCCGCCAGATCGAGGATGGATTCGTTTGTGGGCGACGAAAGAGCAACACCGCTTTCATTCAGCCTCAGATCGATTTCATATGTTTCAGTCCTATTAAGAAGCGGCCTTGGTCTTCCCGGAGAGATTGAGTAGAGATCGTCTCTGGCTCCTCTCCCGATTTCGAGGACATCCCGGAATCCCCTGGTGACCACCATACGGGCGGGTCCGCCGTGCCTTGCCAGGACTGCGTTTGTCCCCACGGTGGTTCCGTGACAGACCGGGCCGGCGCCTCCGGGCGCTCTGGAAAGCCCGGCCAGTACCGCTTCGGCGGGTGAATCGGGCCTTGATGGCACCTTGGCGGTACCGAGGCGGGGCCCGTCACGCCACACAACGTCCGTGAACGTGCCGCCGGCATCTATGCCGAGGCGAAACCCTCCCGGCTGCGATCGCGTCATAAGAGCAGATAGTAACAGGGGACTTCAGGCCCTTCAATGATAATTGCTTATTGTGAATGCTCTGATTCTTCAGGCGATACTATTATTGAGTGGGGTATCAGGACACCGAGGGTGTCGTCACGGAGAAAACCATGAAGGTGGCACGCCGACAACACGAAGAAGTGGTGATCTTCGACCTCGACGGCGACTTCGACAGTCGCAGCGCGGGACGGGCCAAGGAGGAGATCAGGTCGGCGATAATCGAGGGCGACACGAACGTCATCATCAATCTTCAGAACGTTCCCTACATTGACTCGGCAGGATTGGGAACCCTGGTGAGCGCGCTCAAGACCGCCCGGGAGCGCGGGGGCAACGTCTGGCTCGCGGGATTGACCGCACAGGTCAAGATGGTGGTCGAGCTGACCAGGCTGCATTTCGTGTTCGATATTTTCGATGATGTGGAAAGCGCTTTGAACGAGCTCGTTGGCGCGAATGCGCCGGAGGCCTCCGAATGAACGTGTTCTGCGATCAGGTCGATTCGTGCACCGTCATCGCCGTCGAAGGAGATATCGCTGTTCCTGAAACGGATCAGTTCAAGGAGTTCATGCTTGAGAGGATCGACGGCGGCGCGCGGGAAATCCTTCTCGACCTCAAGAAGGTGACTTATCTCGATTCGTCCGGCATAAGCGTCCTGCTCACCCTCCTTCAGGCTGCAAGACGTCGGGGGGGCGATATCAGGCTCACCGGAGTGAACGGGCGAATATCGGAGCTTTTCAAGCAGGTGGGTCTACAGCATGTCTTCAGGCGATTCGACTCGCGGGACGAGGCCATCGCCAGCTTCGCCTCGATAGAGACGATGGAATACGGCGGGTAGTGCCCTCTCTGAATGATGGTGGCACACACAAGGGAATCATGCCCCGGCGCACGATTCCCTTGTGCGTGATATTCGCTTTTCGAAGGGAGCCTACTCCCATTCAAGATGCGCGCGGCGGTAGTGGATTTCGTACAGGCCGCTCGACGTATCATACGTGCCGAACACAATGTGCCAGTTATCGGTCGGCGCGATGATCATGTCGGCGTGACGATTCAGATCGGAAGCCTCCGACAACAGGACTCGATCCGCCCATGTCTCGCCGTCGTCAATGGAAAACGACGCCCAGATCTGATCTCCTTCCCACCAGACGACCGCCAGCACGGATGTTCCATCCCAGTCGTACCGGCAGATCGGGTTGTCTGTTATCTTGAAGACATTCGCGCGGATGACTAGCGGCTCTGTCCAGTCAGATCCGTCGTTGGACTTCGTGAAGCAGAGTTCATTGAAACCTGTCAGGTAGTCGGTGCGAACGAACGTGATGTAGAAACCCGTTTCGTCCAGATGCAATCCGGGATCGCGCGGACTGTGGGCGTCGGAGCCTTTAGCGTCCCACACGACTGTCGATGTGTCCCAGTTCTGCCAGCCAGCAGTCTCGTATGCAAGCTTGATGAGGTCGTTGTCGGGTTCGAAATAGGCGAGGCACATCTTGCCATCGTGAAGCGCGCTCGATCTTACTCTCGACAACCTTCCGGGACTTACCAGCGTGTAAGTCGGGAAGTTGCTCCACATGAACGTGTTGGGCCCGCAGTTGAGGCACTCGGGCACTTCCGATCGCTTGAACGTTATGGTTCCCGCTGGGTCGCCGAACACGTAGACATATCCGTCCGAGTCCTGGAGGATCTCGTTCGCGTTGTCGATCGACTGATTCGCTCCGTTCGCCGCTTCATGGCCGTTGGGACCGTCGCGGAATGTCGACGCGGCATGTCCGGTGAGATATTGCGTCGACCAGGCGTCCGTCATATTTCCGGTCCGATAGCTGATTCCGTTGTTCGATGGCCAGATCTTCGTTGCGTCCCCCGCGCCGTGCCAACTGCTGTCCACCCTCCAGCACCAGTTGTAGTCCGGCCATGAGTCCCCGTCGTCGTGCGATCTCAGCGCCGATGCGTAAGTCTGGTGGCTGGCGTTTGGAGGACCATTGTCGGTCCATTCGTCGTACACTATCACCACGTCGCCGTCGTTCTCGACAATCACCGCCGGGCTGTAGCAGTCGTAGCCATCGTGCACCGGCGGGAATGCAATCTCATCTTCAAGCACGAGCACCGGAACCGTCGGCGACTCGTCCGATACTTCCACAGTTCCTACATTGAAGGCTGTAAGTGGCGCGTTCGGCCATGCGAAACCGCCTCCTCCGCCGGGAATCTGGGGCTCGTACGTGTCCGGCTCCGCAGACTCGACCGCTATGAACACCGGATAATCCCCGGCCTCATCGATTCCGCCGGAAGAAAAATCCGGCTCGATTTCGGCACGGAATATCGCTGATGTGTAGTTGCTTCCCGGAAGGACGGTGTATGCTCCCGACAGGATGTCCATGTAGTTATTGCCTGAACCGTCATCAAATGCCGGGCTTTCGACCCAGATTCGGGCGATCTCGTCAATCACCGTGCTCGAGTCCACCGCCTGCCAGTCAAAGACCTCCACATCCACAAGGAATGCCCCGCCATTGCTGCTCTCGCTTTCATACCATGCAGTCGATCCTGCATCGGTCAGCTTGATCCTGTAAGCCTCCTGACAATTGGCCGCTTCCCCGAACGCTTCTATCGGGTACTCGGGCGCATAGCTCTCGTCCGGCTCCGCCCAGCTTGCGTCGACCGCGTAATTGAACCTGAGCGGGGACCCGTCAAACTGGATCAGGTATCTCCTCGTGTTAACTCCGGGATTGACTCCGTATGTCCCGCGATTAGCCGGATTGAGATTGAATTCATCTTTCGCGTCAAGCTCGTCCGCGAAGCACTTGAATGGATTGACCGTCGCGTTTGCAGTATATCCGGGTGTTGCCAGACCACCCGGAATATGGCCGAAGATCGTCCCGTAGGTCGTGAACTCCCCGGGATTCCACCATCGCGTGTACCCGTCAGCATTCAGCAGCACCGACTCGGTGGCCGGAACACCGGGCGCCGCCTTGAACCAGTTCGCGTACCTTGCGGTCTGATCGAAACCTGCCGCCTGAGAAGCGTCCGACATGAATACTCCACGCACATCGAAGCCCCGATACCGACTCAATCCGGGAAACGGGTGCCTGAGGGTCACGTCTACTGCGAAGAGATTGTTCGGGATATCGGACTCGGCGGGATCGATCGCTATCGACAACATGTGCGTCGGGCTCATCGGCGGCTGCATGAAGAGGAGCACGTTCGCTGTGAAATTCGTTCGCCTGACCGGGATGATGACCGGCTCCAGCGTTTCGGAATCGATTTCGATCTTCCACATGCCCCAGACGTGTCTCTGGAAAACATCGGTTTTCCCGCCGAAGCTTGCATGTCCCTGATTGGTTGCAGGCGAAGTGACATCGCTATCCTTTCCGCAGCCTGCTGCAAGCAGCGCAATCGCGAGCAGAACGAGTATGGCGGCCATTCCGTTTCTTGCGGCTTTCATATGCGGAATCCCTTCCTGTCCGGTGTTGCGTCGTCTCTTTCAGGTCGGGCTTTTGTTACTCGTCCGACCATGTGCCGCGACGGTGCCAGATGTCGTGCGCCTCGATGTCGTCGTACTGCGACCAGGCCACGTGCACCGTTGTGTTGGATGTCATGATCGTGTCGGGCTCCATGCACTCCCGGTCGTATGTGTTGACCTGCACGATCAGCCAATTCGACGCGCGGGCGGGTTTCCATGCATAGTAGATGTCGAACAGCCGCGTGTACGAAAGCCCTACCACATCGATCCCATAAGGCATCGACGAATCAAGGGCGTTTCGTTTCATCAGTCCCGTGCCGCCGACATCCGATGCAACCAATTCCGGGTCGGACCATGTTCCTTCTTCGCCGGTAGGAGACATCGTGTAGCACAGATGCTTGTCCCAGATCAGGTTGGAGCGCAGGAAAGTCACCCTGAAGCTCCCGTCCTCGGCGATATCCAGAGCGGGTGTCCGGCATCCGCCCATGCCGTCCTCGATCGCGTCGTAGATAAGCATCGGATTTCCCCAATTGTGACCGTCACCGACAGTGTCGCTGATCAGGAAGAGCCTGGTATGATCATCGCTCTCGAAAACAAGGTGGATGCCGCCCTCGGCGTCGCGGGCAATCGAGCGATTCTCCGAAAGGTATCCGTCCGCGATCTTCGGATCGGGCATCCCGTACCATGATCCGCTCGGCCACGACGGATTCCCTTGAATGGAGTGCTGGTACGTTCCGACCTTGCAGTGAATCTCGCCGTTGGGATCGCGCAGATGCACCGGGTAGCCGTCGGCGGTCCAGATGAATTCCTGCTCAAGCTCCGTTGTGCCTTCCACCTGCTCGCCTGTATGCCAGTAACTCCCAGTCATCGGCCATCTGCAAATCGAGCTCTTGCTCGCGCAGATCGATTCGTCGTCCCAGCGATGTATCGCGGTCATGTAGATGTTGCCCGTGCCGTCCGGATCGCTGTCATCGAGGGCGATCTTGGTGTCGCAATGACGGTCGCAGGCGAATGGCTGCCAGATGTTCGCAGACCATGTCTGACCGTCGTCCGATGATTCCGCCGCCCCCTTGAACGCGCTGAATGTGGGCCACTGACCCCATCCGATGAACGGCTGGTTGTCGGATGTCTCCAGGATTCTCGGCTCGCGATCGTCTATCGATGTCGCCCAGTACACCGACCCGCCCGTCGGGTGAATGACCTGATCATCATCCCAGATCAGGTTCAGTATCTTCACCTCGAAGCCGTCATCGAGCTGCCCCGACGCTCCTCCGGGATTCTCGACGATCACGTCGTACGGCCCTGCCGGTGCGTCGTTGAGATCGAACGTCGTGTTGAGCGTCGACGAATCAATGAAGCTCGTCTCGTTGGCCACAATCTCCGTCGCGCCCTGAACGAGGCTCGCGATTGCCCCATCTGCGAAATTCGCGCCGGAGATGATTACGTTCTCGTAGACGAAGCCTTTCACGCCCCATGCGGGATCAATACCGGTGACCATCGGCTCCGACGGCGCTGTATCCGATATCTCAACCCGGCAGGTGAAATACGCCGACAGGACCCCGGGTGGATACTCGAAACCGCTTCCTCCCGGAACCTGCGGCTCGTATGTCGTTACGTTTGCGCTCTCGATTGTCCCGAAAAGCTCGGTCAGACCGCTGCGGGTCAAATTGAGCGATGAAAGGGTGACTTCGTAGATACTCGACTGCATGCCGGATCCCGCTGACACCGTCGCCGTGGGCAGGATGTCGATCGCTGACGGGAGAACGTCCCCTTCCAGCACAACCGAGCCGATTTCTCCCGCGACTCCGTTCGGATTCCCGACCGCCTGATGGTCGAAGACCTCGATTGCGAGCTTGATCTCCCCGCCGTTGTTTGCGGGGTCGACATACCATGCCGTGGAGCCGTTGTCCTCGACAACGGTCATGAACGGCTCCTGGCAGTTGGCCATGAGATTGAACGCTTCTTCGGGATAGGTCGGCGCATAGGCCGGATCAGGCTCCGACCAGCTCGCATCGACCGCGTACTGGAAGTCGTACACGACTCCCGGCCCCGACATCCTGAACTGGATTTCGTATCGACGCTCGTTCACGCCGGGAACGGTGGAAAACGTACCCCTTGAGTCGGGATCGAGTGCGGATACCGGCTCATCGAGACCAAGCTCGTCCGCGAAGTACTTGTAGCCGTTCACTGTCGCGGTAGGATGGTTTCTTGGCGCGAGCTTGCCGTAGTTGAACCCGAAGACTGTCTCGTACGATGAGAACTCGCGGTAATTCCACCATCGAGTGTACCCGTCCGGATTCAGAAGATGCGTGTTGCTCGGACCGGCCCTGACGACGGTAGAGTCGTGCCGGCCGTTTATCGATCCATCCGCCAGAAGTATTCCTCGCACGTCGAAACCGCGATACTTCGCCAGCCCGGGAAACGGATGCCTGAGCGTCACGTCCACGACAAAGAAGCCCGTTGACGGATCACTCCCTGGCCCGACAGCTATCGATACCATGTGCGTCGGGCTCGAAGGCGGCTGCATGAACATCGTCACGTTGCACGTGAAATCCGCCGATCGCTCCGGTGTGACCTCGGCGGTCAGCGTCTCCGGATCGATGCTCACGTGCCAGGTTCCCCAGAGCACTCTTGAGGCTGCGGCCGCCCTGTCTGTTGAAAGAGGGGTGGCTCCGGGTGATACAGGCTCGGTTGACCTTCCGCAGCCTGCCGCGAGAAGGATGAACAACGCTACGGCCAGACCCGCTCGAAGCGTGTTCGATCGCCCAATCAGTCGAAATCTCTCCATGGCTTGACTCCAGATATTTCCAAAGCTCCGATCAGGGCTCTCTGAACATCCTGACGTCCGTTCCGGATGTCACAACGAGCATATCGAGAATCGGCGAGATGCCTGCACGGAATTCCCCGCCGGTATTGTAGACCCAGACCTGGCTGCCGTCGATGACATCATAGGCACGGATGAAGCCGTCCCTGTCCGGGCAGTAGACGACACCCTCGGGATGGCTCGGCGCGCTGGACCACACGGGCGACGCGTCGAAGTAGCCGGTTGTCGAGGATTTCCACAGTGTGATCCCCTCGGTTCCGGTATCCTCGATGCAGTAGACATAGTTCCCGCTGAACGCGGCTGCCGCGAATACCTTGTTGCCGATAACCGCCGTGCCTCCGACAAGCGGATTCGTGCCGAACGGCTTCTCAGGATCGTACCACTCCCAGATGATTTCGCCGGGATCGAAGCTCGTGTTGCCTTCTATTGCTATTGCGAACACATATCCAGTGTATGTGCTGACGTACAATCGATCCTCAACCACTGTCGGATTGATCCAGTGAGAAATGTATGCTTCGTGCGGCAGGTGGGTCGACCATACGATATCGCCGGTGATGATGTCCGCGCAGTCGACATAATGGTTCGAGGAGATGTAGATCAGCCCGTCCTTCGCTCCGCACCCGCCTTCTCCAGCCTGAGACAATTCCACTTCGGCAAGCATGCCGCCGGTGATGAAATCGAGCACGTACAGCCTGTCATACCGCGACCGGGCAAGCACCTTGCCCTGGTACTCCTGCAACTGGTTCGATATCCAGTTCATATCGGTTGCGCCCGCGGTTGCGTCGAACTCCCACAGCAGATCGCCGCTTTCCGCTTCGTAGCAGTAGACCTGGTCTCCCCCGACCGCGACGCGCTGGATTCCGTCCGGGCCCTGCCACCATACCGGTCCGGCGAACGCCCTGTGAATGGTTACGTCCGACGGATTGATCGGATGCGACCATTTCTGCTCGCCCGTATAGAGATCGAAGCACCACACGGTCATGCTTGTGTTTCCGTAGAAGCCGTCGTTGCCGGTGAAGATGATTTTGCCGTCAGCCACGACCGGAGTGCAGTATTTCTTGTCGCCGCTTACCGGCTGTGACCAGACTTCCTCCAGGAACTCCGGATCGGCGCCGGGTACGGTCGGATTCCGCCCGATATTGGCCACGTTGTACATGTGGCTTTGCCACCAGATTGAATCGCCGGGCGCTTCCACCACCTCGAATCCATCGAACAGCGTCCCCTCCTGCGTGTCCGGATTCTCAACCGTCACGTTGTAGAATCCCAGCGGACCGGCGCAGTCGACATCGCACATGATCGTGCTCTCGCTGATCCATTGCGTGTTGCTGACTGCAAGGCTTGCGGGAATGTCGTTCCAGAACGTCACTTCCGCACCGTCCTGGAAATTCCTGCCGATAACCTGCAAGTCGGGGACCACCGTCGACTGATCGCCTTCCGGTGGAATCACAAGGTCGACTTCCGGCGCGTCGCTCGGGAAGAATGGCGAGACCTCGATGTATCCAAGCCAGTATGATCTGAGCGGAGCGTCGGGCCAGTCGAACATGTATGGATCGCCTTCGATCTGGGGCGCGTAGTTCGATGGCTCGTCCGCCTCGATACCAACCCAGCATTCGAACATACCCGCGCTCGTCAGGGAGAGGTCGGCGATCTCGGCCGACCAGATCGATGACGCCGGTCCGCCGGGGAGAACGGACGAGATCGGCTCCATATCTATCGGGCCGGGGAACAGCGGACTGTCCAGCAGAATCGAGCCGACTTCGCCTTCCACCCCGGAGGGCTGAAACGCGCCCTGCCAGTCGAAAATCTCCAGATCGAGTTGCACGGTCCCACCCTTCGCGTTTTCGTTAACATACCACGCAGTGCTTCGCGTGCTGTCGAACACCAGTTGCCATGCTTCCTGCATGTTGGCTTCGGGCGGATACGCTTCGGGTGGATACTCCGGAGCATAACTTGGGTCCGGCAGCGCCCATGAAGCGTCCACCGCGTAGTTGAACTTGTAGATTATCGAGCCGCTCGGGCCCCTGGGAAACTGGAGTATGTACCTTCTCGTGTTGACGCCCGGATTGACCGAGAATGATCCACGATTGGCGGGATCGACGTCGGAGAGCTTGGCGTCTCTTTCGAGTCCGTCCGCGAAGTACTTGTATGGGTTTATCGTCGCCGTCGCGTAGTAGTCGGGAGTTGACCTGGACCCGTGTGTGTAGCCCAGCACCGTGTCGTAGGTGGTAAACTCCGACGGATTCCACCATCGCGTCCACCCGTCCGGGTTCTCCAAACGGAGATCGTTTACCCCACCACGGCGAACCGTCAGGTCGAACAGGAACGGCACATTGCCGTCGCCCATAACGATTCCCCGGACATCGAATCCCCGGAACTTGTTGAGCCCCACGAAGGGGTGCCTGAGCGTCACGTCAAGGTCCATATGTCCGGTGGTCAAATCCGATCCGGGATTGACCGAGATGGTGATCAGGTGGATCGGCGATGACGGCGGCTGGAGGAAACGCACGACGTTCGCGTTGAACATCGCGCCTCTCATCGGAACGATGTCGCATTCGCCCGTTGCACCGTCGATTGTCACCTCCCACATCCCCCAGAGTGTACGGCCGTAGCCGTCGTACGATTCGGCGCTCGTCGAACCGTTTGAGTGTTCCGAGAGACTCGGTGGAGTCGCGGGGTCCCCGTTGCCTGAACAGCCGACCGGGATGCAGATCGATGCCGCGACAATGCTCGCTGAGATTAGAAAGCGGGTTAGGCGCATGGTTCCAACCTCCAGGGGCATATACCCGGGACCAATTTATTGTGTATTGCCGATCCTGAGGAGGGTGAATCGCCCTCCGTTGCAGGCTCTTCTACCAGTCTGAAGGAACCGGCCACTCGTAGAAACTGTGATTGTGCCAGCCGCAGCCGACCAGGTTCCCGTTGCCCCCCGGCGCATCGTTGAGTATCACGCATTGGGGAAGATAATCCATGCAGGCAGGGAACGGCGGATGCCAGACTTCCCCTTCATCAAGCAGATTCAGGTCGGCGTCGAGCCGTATCACGCTCATGTCGAGGCCCTGCCCGGGCGGTCCGTAAGTCCAGATCGATGCATACGCGTACACCCGGCACTGCTCGTACGGGTCCTCGGGGAACCGATGGTCCACGTCTACGTTCAGCCTCGTGTAGGCCCCGTTGTTGAATATATGTTTCCTGCATAGCGGCGGGAACGGGTTCTGTCGATCCGCTGCAAGCACGGGCGGACTCTGGTTCAGATCCCATGCCGTGAGACGGTTCGAGCCGCCGTCGCCGTGATTCGCACTGAGAATGAACAGGCGGTGCAGGAAGAACGATATTCCAAGGTCGCCTATTCCCTGTGTCCCGATCGGGCCGGTCATGGCAACGTCATTGAGAAGCACCGTATCCTCCGGCACCAGCTCGTACCAGGGATGATCCTCCAGGAGAGCATAGTGACGCAGTTCGAAATCCCAGTTTTCAGGCTCGTTGACGGCTCCCATCCTGGCGACCGCCCACATGTCTCCGTTGCGATCGAAGTCGAACGCCGTCAAGCCCCCGCACACCGTCCAGTCGACGAAATCGCCGAGAGGGTTTCCTTCGGCATCATACAGCCACACCGCGTCGGGATTGAAGTACGACAGGATTCCGATCCTTCCGGTGGTTTCGCATGTCTCGATTTCCATGCAGTAGCATTTGTTGTCGGTTGTCAGAAACGGCTGTATTGTCTGCCCTCCGCCTCCGGCGGGATCGATCAGTCCCCAGTTGTATTCGTCGATCTGGAACAGCGCCATCCCCGCGTGCGATCCCTGATGCAGGATCGCCATCTCGAAGCGATAGACATTGGGATCTATCGGCAGCCCGAGGATCTCGTGTTCGAGACCCGCCCAGTCATGAGCCGAGCCCTCGCACTCGAACGGCTCGGTCAGCTCGAACCCATCCTCCAGCATATCAAACTGCATGTCGGGATTGGTTATCGTCACATTGTAGAAGCCAGGGGGACCGATGCAGTCGAGATCGCAGGTTATGAGAGTCGGATCCACGCGGAGTATGTTCGTCACTCCAAGAGAGTCTCCGATATCATTCTCAAAACTCACCGTAGCGCCGTCTTCGAATCGGTTTCCAATGATCTGGACATCGGAAATCGCTACCGACACGATGCCCTCCGAAGGCTCGACCAGCGTTATTTCCGGCGGAAGACTGGGATTGGAGTCCAGCACATGCACCGTGCCGCGCATGTAGGCCGTAAGCGGCGTGTCCGGCCAGTCGAACACGTAGGGATCAGCCTCAATCTGCGGCGCATAGTTCTCCGGATAACTCGCCTCGATTCCGACCCAGCACTCGAACGCGCCTGCGGAGGTCAGGGACAGATCGTCCAATTCCACGTTCCAGACGGACGAAGCGGGTCCCGCAGGCTCCGGAATCGACAGGCTGCTGATTTCTATCGGACTTGCCACAAGGTCGCTCTCAAACCAGATTGCGGCGACCTCATCGGCGACGGTACTTTCCGGCCACATACTCTGCCAGTCGAATACCTCGATCGCGAGATTCAGCAAGCCGCCGTTACGCTCTTCGTCTTCATACCATGCCGTGCTTCCGGAATCGTCGATCGTAGCGAGCCACGCCTCCTGCGTGTTCGCCTGCGGAGGGTAGGCTTCCACGGGATAATCGGGAGCGTAGTCCGGATCGGGAAGCGCCCAGCTTGCGTCGACTGCGTAACTGAATTCATAAACGGGGCCGCCGCCGGGCATCACAGGGAATTGAATCTCATAGTCCCTGGAGTTGATTCCGGGATCGGTCGAGAACGTGCCTCTTGTGTCGATGTCGAGGCCCGTTATTGGTGTTTCGGAATCAAGACTGTCGGCGAAGCACTTGTATGCGTTGACGGTAGCGGTAGCCAGGTAGTTCCCCGGCGCGTAGTTTCCCTGTGTGTAGCCGAACGCGGTTCCATAGGAGGTGAATTCTGTTGGATTCCACCATCTCGTGTAGCCGTCCGGATTCAGAAGCTGAAGATCGTCCGGACCCGAACGGACCGCAGTGGAATCGAACGAGAACGGCACGCTGCCGTCTCCCATGATTATGCCTCGCACATCGAATCCGCGGAACTTCGGCATCCCGAAGAACGGGTGCCGTATGGTCAGCTCGGCATGGAAATAGCCGGCGCGGAAATCCGTGTCGGGATACGTGCTCACCGTCAGCATGTTGATCGGGCTGACGGGCGGCTGGAGGAACCTGACCACATTCGCGTTCAGCATCGCGCTGCGTACAGGCACGATGTCGACCGAGCCTGTCTCGGTGTTTATGCTGATGTTCCAGAAACCCCACAGCATGCGGAAGCCCGAGGCTGAGGATATCTCGCGATCGGGAGATATTCCGGGGTCGGGCTGCGCGCTCGGCGTGAGAGGTGATCCATCACCACTCCCGCAACTCAGGGCCGCCATTGACAGGATAAGGAACAAAGCAAGCAGGAAAGCATGTCTGGTCATTCCGGTAAGCCTCCGGGCGTATCTACAGTCTGAGATGCCGACAGGGCGTATATTGATAATAGCACCCCTGCGCGAAAATTCGCGAGTCGACCATCCCGGATATCCCGCACCAGATGGGTGGCAGTCTTGGTAAAATGATATCACTCTCGGGGAAGGGTTTAAAGGTTGTGAGGGATGGTTGAATACGTGCCGGTCACCTGGCAGGTGGCGATGCTGCCACCTGGCAGGTGGCGATCCTGCCGGCAGGATGCCGGCGTTCCGGTGCTGTTGTTCACGTGAGACGCCCCACCGTTGCAGGTGGGGCGTGGAATGTTCTTGTATGGAATTGGTGATGGGGTTGCTTCGGCGTCTATCACCAGTCGCCGCCGGGGCCCCCATACGCGCCCATGTCGCTTCGGGAGCCGTCGTAATCATCGATTCCCGGATCGCCACTATTGATGCACGGCGAGCCGCTCGCGAGATGGAAATCGGTTCCCGGATTCACGAACTGCGGGTTCGCGCTGATGCAGCCGGTACCGGGCGATATGCCGCTGTAAAGACCGTTCGTGCAGTCGTAGACATCGTTGTACTCGAATGTGTAGGTCGAGCCGGTGCCTCTTACGCCCCAGGCGTTCTGGAAGCCGCCCGATCTTCGTATTCGATTGACAATCGTGTTTCTAATGTCGAGATCGGTGCAGTTGCTGAACTCGATTCCGTACGCGATGCCGTAATAGTGGGTCTTCTCGACATCGTAAACCACCACGTTCGTCAGGCTGACATCGTCCGAGCCCGCGATCCTGATACCGTAAGCGTTGTGGTAGTTCCCTCCGGTGATGTCGTACACGATCACATTGGTCATCTCGACGCCGTCCGAGGCGCTGATGTATACGCCGTGAGGCCAGCAGTAACTGCCGCCGAGCAGGCCGACGGAATACACGTGATGGATCGTTGTATGCTCGATGGTTACATGCTCGCCGCCGGAAGCATCGCACGAGTCTATGAGCATGCCGTAGAAGGTGGCGTAACCCGGATTGGTGTTATTGTTGACATCGTAGATCTCGACACCGTCGAGGTGCGCATGCGATCCGTTTCGAAGCCACACGGCCCGGGCGGTGCCGTAGCGCATGTTTACAACCCGGCAGTCGATGATATCCGGTGATGTGCCGTTGCACTCGATGCCGCATCGGTGACCGTCAATCTCGAAACCCTCGATCGTTGCATCATCCGCACCAAGAACGCATGATGTGGTGCTGCCGATGTATATCCTCGCCTCATCGTCGCCGTCCGAGTCATCCCAGTTGACCGATATCAGCGCGACATCAGCGACCAGCGTAACCGGTCCCATGTAATCGCCGCCGGAGTCGTCGACCCAGACCTCCCAGCCGGCGCTTGCCGCCGCGAGCCCTTCCTGGATCGTGTTGTACGGGTGCTGCATCGATCCGTCCTCGATGCCGCTCGTGTTCGAGTCGTCAACATAGATCACGTTCGACTGGACGACTTCGAATCCCTCCGGGAGCGAGCCTTCCATAAGGCTCGGATTGATGACCACGACATCATATAAACCAAGCGGTGCGCCGGTGAGATCGAGCGAGCACGTGACCTCGTTCTCGCTCACCCAGACCTCGCTGTCCGCCTCGATCACGTGCGTGCCGTCGGACTCTCTAAGCTCTACGGCGCATCCGTCCGCGAAGTGATCGCCGGTCACCGTAGCGGGCACGATGGTGCCGACATCACCTTCGGTCGGGTCGATCGCCGTTACCTCGGGCGCAAACTGCGTCTGGGTGCCGGAGATGGAGACAGTCGTTCGCAGGAACGCAGCCAGTGGTGCATCGGGCCATGTCCATCCTGAGGTGTCGATGTCCAGGTTCGGCTCGTATGTGTTCGGATCGGCGTTCTCCACCATGACCCAGACTTCGTTCGGACCGCTGTGGTGCAGTGTCAAGTCGTCGAGCTCAACCTGGAAGACGCTCGA